>NZ_JAJBNQ010000031.1:0-50417 GCF_020538025.1 Blautia sp. MSK17_66 | reverse complement strand
TTCTATAGGTATAGAATTTACTCTTGCAAGGTAGAATTTAAAAATTCATTTAACTCTGTCTTGAAAATTGGAAACGGATAAGGTATGATATAGAACAAATGTTTGAATAGCAGACTCCGACTGGAGTATAAGAAAGGAAATGAATATACCCATGGCAAAAAAGCAAACCTATGATGCTGGCAGTATCTCGGTTCTGGAAGGGCTGGAGGCAGTCCGGAAACGACCGGGTATGTATATTGGAAGTACGTCCCGTAAGGGATTGAATCATCTGATCTATGAGATCGTAGACAATGCAGTGGATGAGCATCTTGCCGGATACTGCAGTGAAATCCATGTGACACTGGAGAAGGATGGTTCCGCTACGGTGACAGATAACGGCCGGGGAATCCCGGTAGACATGCATGAGAAGGGAATGTCTGCGGAGAGACTGGTGTTTACGACGTTGCATGCAGGCGGTAAGTTTGACAATGCCGCATACAAGACCAGTGGAGGACTTCATGGCGTGGGTTCTTCTGTTGTCAATGCACTTTCGACGTATCTGGATATCCGTATCAGCAGAGATGGATATGTACATCATGATCATTATGAGAGAGGAATCCCGACCGTTGAGCTGGAGGAGGGACTTCTTCCGAAACTGGGAAGAACGAAATCGACAGGAACCTGCATTAATTTTCTTCCGGATCCGGAAATTTTTGAAAAAACCCGTTTTTCTGCGACAGAGGTCAAAAGCCGCCTTCATGAAACCGCATACCTTAATCCGGCACTGACGATTTATTTTGAGGATCTGCGTGCAGCAGAGCCGGAGAAACTGGAATACCATGAACCGGAGGGGATCATCGGATACATCCGTGATCTGAACCGCAATTCGGAGGCACTGCATGAGCCGGTTTATCTGAAAGGTGAGGCGGATGGTATCCAGGTAGAAGTGGCTTTTCAGTATACCAGTGATTTTCGTGAGAATGTTCTTGGTTTCTGTAATAATATTTATAATGCCGAGGGCGGAACACATCTGACCGGATTTAAAACAACGTTTACCACGGTGATGAACAATTATGCCCGTGAGATCGGTGTCCTCAAAGACAAAGACCCGAATTTCACAGGGGCTGATATCCGAAATGGAATGACGGCAGTTGTTTCCATCAAGCACCCTGCTCCGAGATTTGAAGGACAGACCAAGACAAAGCTCGACAATCAGGATGCAGCCAAGGCTACAGGCAAGGTTCTCGGGGAACAACTGGTCCTTTATTTTGACCGGAATCTGGAAACCCTCAAAGCCATTCTTTCCTGTGCAGAGAAGGCTGCCAAGATCCGAAAGACGGAAGAGAGAGCCAAGACGAATCTTCTGGTCAAACAGAAATATTCCTTTGACTCTAATGGCAAACTGGCAAACTGTGAGAAGAAAGATCCTTCTCAGTGTGAGATTTTTATCGTAGAGGGAGATTCTGCGGGCGGTTCTGCAAAGACAGCCAGAAACCGTAATTATCAGGCTATTCTTCCGATCCGCGGAAAGATTTTGAATGTTGAGAAAGCGACCATCGATAAGGTTCTTGCCAATGCGGAGATCAAAACCATGATCAATGCATTTGGATGTGGCTTTTCCGAAGGCTATGGCAATGATTTTGATATCAGTAAACTTCGCTATGACAAGATCGTGATCATGGCGGATGCCGATGTCGACGGTGCACATATCTCAACATTGCTCCTGACACTTTTTTATCGTTTTATGCCGGAGCTTATCTATGAGGGGCATGTCTATATTGCGATGCCGCCTCTTTATAAGGCAATGCCCAAAAAAGGACCGGAGGAATATCTCTACGACGATAAGGCACTGGAGAGGTATCGCAAGGATCATAAACCGGGAAGCTTTACTCTTCAGAGATATAAAGGTCTGGGCGAGATGGATGCAGAACAGCTCTGGGAGACAACTCTGAACCCGGAGACAAGAAGAATGAAGCGTGTGGAGATTGAGGATGCACGTCTGGCTTCCAGTGTGACAGAGATTCTTATGGGAAGCGAAGTACCTCCTCGTAAGGCGTTTATTTATGAACACGCAGCAGATGCGGAACTGGATATTTAAGGGAGGATGCACAAGTTATGGAAACAAAACAGGAAAATGTGATCCGTACAGACTATTCGGAGATTATGCAGAAATCATATATCGATTATGCCATGAGTGTTATTATTTCCCGTGCACTCCCGGATGTAAGAGATGGCCTGAAGCCTGTACAGAGAAGAACCTTATATGATATGTATGAACTGGGGATCCGCTATGACCGCCCATATCGTAAATGTGCCCGTATCGTCGGAGATACAATGGGTAAATATCACCCGCACGGGGACAGCTCCATTTACGATGCCCTGGTCGTTATGGCACAGGATTTCAAAAAGGGCAGGACTCTGGTGGACGGACATGGAAATTTCGGTTCCATCGAGGGAGATGGTGCTGCAGCCATGCGTTATACGGAAGCCCGCCTGGAGAAACTGACACAGGAAGTTTTTCTTGGGGATCTTGACAAGAATGTTGTCGACTTTGTGCCGAACTTTGATGAGACGGAGAAAGAACCGTCGGTTCTTCCAGTCAAAATTCCGAATATCCTGGTGAATGGTGCCGAAGGAATCGCGGTAGGTATGGCGACCAGCATCCCGCCTCATAACCTGGGAGAAGTGGCGGATGCGGTCAAGGCATATATGAAGGATAATACAATCAGTATCAAGGGTCTGATGCGCTACATCAAGGGACCGGATTTCCCGACAGGAGGAATTGTCGTCAACAAGGATGAGCTTCACAAGATCTATGAGACGGGAACAGGTAAGATCCGACTTCGCGGCAAGGTGGAGGTCGAGAAACTCAAAGGCGGCAGGAAGCAGCTTGTGATCACAGAGATCCCGTATACTATGATCGGGGCAAATATTGGTAAGTTTTTGAATGATATTGCATCTCTGATCGAGACAAGGAAGACAACGGACATCGTAGATATCTCAAACCAGTCTTCCAAGGAAGGAATCCGTATCGTACTGGAACTTAAGAAGGATACAGACGTAGAGAATCTTACCAATATGCTGTATAAGAAAACGCGTCTGGAGGATACTTTTGGCGTCAATATGCTTGCAGTGGCAGACGGAAGACCGGAAACCTTAAGTCTGAAGCAGATCATTGAGCATCATGTGGAATTCATGTTTGATGTGACGACCAGAAAATACAGAACCCTTCTGGCCAAAGAGCAGGAGAAGCAGGAAATCCAGGAGGGACTGATCAAAGCCTGTGATGTGATCGACCTCATTATCGAGATCCTGCGAGGAAGCAAAAACCGTGAACAGGTCAAGAAGTGTCTGGTGGATGGTGTGACGGAAGGAATCCGTTTTAAGACCAAAACCAGCGAAAAGGCGGCCTCAAAGCTCAGATTCACAGAGAAACAGGCCGGTGCGATTCTGGATATGCGTCTGTATAAACTGATCGGACTGGAGATTGAGGCACTTCAAGCAGAATATCAGGAGACGATGAGGAACATTGCCCTGTACCAGGATATCCTGAACAATTATGATTCCATGGCGGCGGTGATCATCAGAGAACTGGATGCCATTAAGAAAGAATATGGAAGCAAACGCCGTACTTCTGTTGAGAATGCAGAGGAAGCTGTCTATGAAGAGAAGAAGATGGAAGAGACAGAGGTCTGCTTCCTGATGGACCGCTTCGGTTATATGAAGCTGATAGACAAAAATGCCTATGAGCGAAACAAGGAAGCGGCGCATAATGAGAACCGCTGTGTGTTCCTGTGCATGAACACGGACAAAATCTGCATCTTTACAGATAAAGGAAAGATGCACTCGATCAAGGCAGCAGATATTCCGCTGGTACGCTTCAGGGATAAGGGGACACCGGCAGATAATCTGAGTAATTATGACAGCAGTCAGGAGAGGATGCTGTATGTTGCACCTCTTGGACAGATCCGTCAGGATCAGCTCTTGTTTGTGACCAGGGCTTCTATGTGCAAGCTTGTGGAGGGAACAGAATTTGATGTAGCCAAGAGAACGATCGCTGCCACGAAGCTTGCGCAGGATGATGAGCTTGTCTTTGTGGGAAGTGCAGGCGAAATGGAACAGGTAGTGTTCCAGAGCAATGGAGGATACTTCCTTCGTTTCCTGAAGCAGGAGATATCCACCGCCCGCAGAGCAGCACTGGGTGTGCACGGAATGAAGCTTGCACAGGAAGATTATGTGGAGCATGCATATCTTCTCAGCGGTCATCAGGAGTACGCGATCTCTTATCATGACAGGGAATACCCGCTCAATAAAGTACGGCTTGGAAAGCGCGATACCAGGGGCATAAAACCAAGAAGTTAAAAAATCCTTGCTTTTCGGGCTGTAAGGTGCTATGATATAAATTAACATGATACAGGACAGGATGAGAGTGGACTTCGGTCCACTCTTTTTGCGAGATTGTCCAAATGTGTGAAAGGCAGGTGGAAAATATGAGCAGACGGGATGAATATGAACAGAAGGCAGAGGCAATGCTGGCGCCGATCGTTGAGGAAGCAGGGTTTGAGCTTGTAGATGTGGAATACGTCAAGGAAGCAGGCAACTGGTATCTGAGAGGATACATCGACAAACCGGGCGGAATCACGGTTAATGACTGCGAAGCAGTAAGCCGTAAGTTCAGCGATAAGCTGGATGAAGATGATTTTATCGAAGACAGCTATATTATGGAAATCAGTTCCCCGGGTCTTGACAGACCTTTAAAGAAAGAAAAGGACTTTGTCAGAAGCATGGGTAAGCTGGTAGAAATCCGTACTTATCGTCCAATAGAAAAACAAAAGGAATTCTGTGGAATCTTAAATGCATATGATGATAACAGTGTGACGATCGAGGAGGATGGTACCTTACGCACATTTGATAAGAAAGACATAGCCCTGATCCGGCTGGCAATTGAATTTTAGATTACTGTTTCAGGAAACACGATACAGATATGCTTTGATAAAATGAGGAGGAAATTAAAAAAATGAACAAAGAGTTAATGGACGCTCTGAATGTCCTGGAAAAAGAAAAAAATATCAGCAAAGATACACTTCTGGGAGCAATCGAGCAGTCTCTGATCCAGGCATGTAAGAACCATTTCGGTAAAGCAGACAACGTACATGTAATGATCAATCCTGATACCTGTGACTTCAGCGTTTATGCTGAACGTGAGGTAAAGGAATTTGTAGAGGATCCGGCACTTGAGATTTCTCTTGCAGATGCACAGAACATCAATGCCAATGCAGAGCTTGGTGATGTGATCAAGGTTCAGATCCAGTCCAAGGAGTTCGGACGTATCGCAACACAGAATGCAAAGAACGTTATCCTTCAGAAGATCCGCGAGGAGGAACGCAAGGTTCTGTATGATCAGTACTATGGAATGGAGAAAGAAGTAGTAACAGGTATCGTACAGCGTATTATGGGCAAAAATGTCAATGTAAATCTCGGTAAGGCAGATGCGATCCTGTCTGAGAAAGAGCAGGTCAGAGGAGAGGAATTCCAGCCGACAGAACGAATTAAAGTATACATTCTGGAAGTTAAGGATACTCCTAAGGGACCGCGTATCGAGGTTTCAAGAACACATCCGGGTCTTGTAAAGCGTCTCTTTGAATCCGAGGTTGCAGAAGTAAAGGATGGCACAGTCGAGATCAAGAGCATTGCCAGAGAAGCTGGTTCCCGTACCAAGATCGCTGTATGGAGCAATGATCCGGATGTTGATCCGGTCGGAGCATGCGTTGGTATGAACGGTGCGAGAGTAAACTCTGTTGTTGAGGAGCTTCGCGGTGAGAAGATCGATATCATCAACTGGGATGAGAACCCGGCAATCCTGATCGAGAATGCATTAAGCCCGGCAAAGGTAATCGCAGTTATGGCAGATCCGGATGAGAAGACTGCACTGGTTGTAGTTCCGGATTATCAGCTTTCTCTTGCAATCGGTAAAGAAGGTCAGAACGCCCGTCTTGCAGCCCGTCTGACAGGCTTCAAGATCGACATCAAGAGTGAGACACAGGCAAGAGAATCCGGCGACCTGTATGACTATGATGAGGAAGAAGAACTTGACGCAGAAGCTTCTGAGGAGACAGAGCCGGCAGCTGAGACAGAAACTGAAACAGCTCTGGAAGAATCCAGCGAAACTTCCGAAGAAGAGACAACAGAAGAATAATCTATGAAGACAAAAAATAAAATTCCGATGCGTCAGTGTACTGGCTGCAGAGAAATGAAAAGCAAAAAAGAAATGATCCGTGTGCTTAAGACACCGGAAGATAAGATCGTTCTTGATACGACAGGCAGACAGAACGGAAGAGGTGCGTATGTATGTCCTTCTTCTGAATGTCTCGAGAAGGCGATCCGCAATCACGGAATCGAGCGGTCACTTAAGACCGTGGTTCCACAGGAGGTCTACGAAGACCTGAAAAAGGAGTTAAGTAAGATTGAAAAACAACAATAAAGTTTTGTCACTGCTGGGCCTTGCCACCAAAGCAGGCAAGGTTGCCAGTGGAGAATTTTCTACAGAGAAATCTGTAAAATCAGGAAGAGGATTCCTCGTTCTGGTTGCTGATGATGCATCACAGAATACGAAGAAGAAATTCCAGAATATGTGTGATTTTTACGAAGTACCGATTTATTTTATTGCAGATAAAGAGGAACTGGGCAAATTCTGCGGAAAAGAATTCCGTGCCAGCCTTGCGGTACAGGATGAAAACTTTGCAAAGGCAATGTTAAAGGAACTCCAGAAATTATAAATCTGAAGGAGGGGTTCATGTGCCGAAGACAAAATCAGTTGAACAAGAAATTTTAACCAGGGGAAAGGAGCGGACTACCAAGGTGGATAATTCCAGAACAGAAGAAAAGATGATGACAGCGGGACCGGAAGCAGATAAAGCAGAGTCTCCTAAAAAGAAAAAAAATATCATTCGTGTATATCATGCACAGAATGCAAGTGACGGAGGTAAAACAAGACCGAAACGTCAGAATAATAATACAGAGAGAAAACCGGCTGTAAAGCCTCAGGCAGCACAGAAACCTGCAGAAGAAGTTAAGAAAGCACCGGCAGAGGCACCGAAGGCTGCAGCTCCTGCACAGAATAATTCTGCAAGACCACAGCGACAGGAACAGTCCGGATACAATAATAACAGAAATCAGAACCGTCAGAACAACCGTGATGGAAGAGATAATAATCGTGATAACCGCGGCGGTGATAACAGAGGCCGTGATTTCCGCGGTGGAGAGAGAAGATTTTCTGACCGCAATAATACAAACGGAGGCCAGGGTCAGGGACGTGGCGGAAACCGCCCGGCAAGACCACAGGGAGAAGGCCGTCCGGCGCGTCAGGGTGATGGCAATGGCCGTCCGATGAGAGGTCAGGGAGGTCGTCCGCAGCAGGGTGGTCAGGGAAGACCACAGCAGGGCGGAAACGGAAGACCGGATTCCAACAGAGGCGGATTCGGCGGCAATAACCGCGGCGGACAGAGAAACGGAAGCACAAGAAGAGATAACGATGCTGTATTTACTCCGGAACTGACCAAGACATCTAAGGACAGCAAGAGAGAGCGCGACAGAGAGAATAAGAACAAGAAGAAAGAATTCGATAAGAATTCCGGTGCAGGACATAACAGACCAAATCAGGGAGGAAGAAGAAATCTCTCCAGAATCCCGAAGGCTCTTCAGAAGCCAGCTCCTCAGCCGAAGCAGGAAGAGAAGAAACCAGAAGTAAAAGAGATCACACTTCCGGAGAAGATGACAATTCGTGAACTGGCAGAAGCAATGAAGATGCAGCCATCTGTAATTGTCAAGAAGCTTTTCATGGAAGGAACCATGGTAACTGTAAACCATGAGATCGATTTTGAAAAAGCACAGGAGATCGCTCTGGGCTATGACATCATTGCAGAGCCGGAAGAGAAAGTGGACGTGATCGGAGAACTTCTTAAGGAAGACGAAGAGGATGAAGCAGATATGGTTTCCAGACCGCCTGTAGTTTGTGTTATGGGTCATGTTGACCACGGTAAGACATCTCTTCTGGATGCGATCCGTGATACCCATGTAACGAGAGGTGAGGCTGGTGGAATCACACAGCATATCGGTGCTTCTGTTGTAGAGATCAATGGACAGAAGATCACCTTCCTTGATACACCGGGACATGAAGCGTTTACAGCTATGCGTATGCGTGGTGCAAACTCCACAGATATCGCAGTTCTTGTAGTAGCAGCAGACGACGGTGTCATGCCGCAGACGGTAGAGGCGATCAGCCATGCCAAAGCAGCAGGTGTTGAGATCATTGTTGCGATCAACAAGATCGATAAACCAAGTGCAAACGTAGAGAGAGTAAAACAGGAACTTTCCGAGTATGAACTGATTCCGGAAGACTGGGGCGGAAGCACCATCTTTGTACCGGTATCTGCCCATACAGGAGAGGGAATCGATAATCTGCTTGAGATGATCCTTCTTTCAGCAGAGGTACTGGAGCTTAAAGCAAACCCGAACCGTGCAGCAAGAGGTCTTGTGATCGAAGCACAGCTTGATAAAGGTAAAGGACCGGTTGCGACAATCCTTGTACAGAAGGGAACCCTTCATGTTGGAGATTTCATTGCAGCAGGTGCATGCAGCGGTAAAGTACGTGCGATGATGGATGACAGAGGAAGAAGAGTAAAAGAGGCAGGACCATCCACTCCGGTTGAGATCCTTGGTCTCAGTGATGTTCCGAATGCAGGGGAGATCCTGATGGCATTCCCAAGCGACAAGGAAGCCAAGAACTTTGCGGCTGCCTTTGTTACAGAGAATAAGAAACATCTGCTTGAAGAAACAAAGGGCAAACTTTCTCTGGATAATCTGTTTGATCAGATCCAGGCAAGCGATCTTAAGGAACTTCCGCTTATCATCAAGGCGGACGTACAGGGATCTGTAGAGGCAGTGAAACAGAGTCTTACCAAGCTTTCCAATGAAGAAGTTGTTGTACGTGTGATCCACGGTGGTGTTGGTGCAGTCAATGAATCTGACGTATCCCTTGCTGCAACATCCAATGCGATCATCATCGGCTTTAACGTTCGTCCGGATCCGATGGCAAAACAGCTTGCAGATCAGGAAGGTGTGGATCTTCGTCTTTATAAAGTTATTTATCAGGCAATCGAGGATGTAGAGGCAGCAATGAAGGGTATGCTTGATCCGGTATTCGAAGAGAAAGTCATCGGTCACGCAGAGGTACGTCAGCTGTTCAAAGCATCCGGTGTCGGTACGATCGCGGGAAGCTATATCCTGGATGGTATTTTCCAGAGAAACTGCAAGGTTCGTATTACAAGAGAAGGTGAGCAGGTCTTTGAAGGTGAGCTCGCATCTCTGAAACGTTTCAAAGACGATGTCAAAGAAGTCAAGGCAGGATACGAGTGTGGTCTTGTATTTGACGGCTTTAATGATGTCAAAGAGGAAGATAAAGTAGAGGCTTATATCATGGTAGAGGTACCAAGATAGGAGAATACATGAGAAAAAACAGTATTAAGAATACCCGTATCAATGGTGAGGTCCAGAAGGAACTGAGCACGATCATCAGAAATGAGGTCAAAGATCCCCGTATTCATCCAATGACTTCTGTCATGGCTGTGGAAGTTGCACCTGACCTTAAGACCTGCAAGGCATTTATCAGTGTCCTTGGCAGCAAAGAGGCAAAGGATGCAACGATCCAGGGCCTTAACAAGGCAGAGGGATATATCAGAAGACAGCTGGCAAGAAATCTGAATCTGAGAAATACACCGGAGATCCGTTTTATTCTGGATGAGTCCATCGAGTACGGCGTAAATATGTCAAAACTGATCGACGATGTAACAAAAAAAGATGCTTCCGCAGGAAAGACAGCGGAGGAAGAATAAGACAGACTGGGGCTGAGCCTGCCCGGATTGTCCCAAACAGTAACGGAATAAGAGGGAGTGTCATGAAGAATATTTCAGAAGTACTGAAAGATGTTAAAACAGTAGGTATCGGCGGACATGTCAGACCTGACGGTGACTGCGTTGGTTCCTGTATGGCGTTGTATCTCTATATCAGGAACTATTTTCCGGATGTAGATGTCAGTGTATATCTGGATCATCCGAAACCGATTTTTGGTCATATAGACCGTATCGGAGATATTAAGACAGAAGTAGAAGAAGGCAGAGAATTTGATCTGTTTATTACCTGTGATGTCAGTGCGCGTGACCGCCTGGCAGTTGCAGGTGCTGCTTTTGACCATGCAAAGAAAACAGTCTGTATCGATCATCATATAAGTAATCCGGAATTCGCGGATATCAACTATGTGAAAGGGGATATCAGCTCGTGTTGTGAAGTACTCTACGGGCTTCTGGATCCGGAGAAGGTAGACCGTCCGATCGCAACTGCGGTCTATACCGGAATGATCCATGATACCGGAGTGTTTCAGTATTCCTCCACTTCTTCTGAGACCATGCGTATTGCAGGGGAATTGATGAAACAGGGGATCCCTTTCAGTAAGATCATTGATGAATCTTTTTATGAAAAAACTTATCTTCAGTTACAGGTTATGGGCCGTGTGCTGGCAGAGAGTATCCTTCTTCAGGACGGAAAGTGCATTGTAGGCTATCTCCGCAGAAGAGACATGGAGTTTTATGGAGTAGAGGGCAGTGATCTGGATGGTATCGTCAGCCAGCTCCGCCTGACCAGAGGCGTGGAAGTTGCAATCTTCATCTACGAGACGGAGACGCAGACCTTCAAGGTCTCACTCCGCTCCAACGGTAAGGTTGATGTGAGCAAAGTTGCCGTCTTCTTTGGCGGAGGCGGACATACAAGAGCGGCCGGCTGTGATCTTCAGGGTTCTATGTACGATGTTGTGAATAATCTGACGGCAGAAATCGAGAAACAGTTTGGTGAGAAGGAGGAATAATGGACGGAGTTCTGATCATTCGAAAAGAGAAGGGATATACTTCTCATGATGTGGTTGCAAAACTTCGGGGAATCCTCCACATGAAGAAAATTGGTCATACCGGAACACTGGATCCAGATGCCGAGGGCGTTCTCCCAGTTGTGCTCGGAAGAGCGACGAAACTGGTGGATCTTCTGACTGAGAAGCGTAAAACGTACGAGGCACTTCTGCGTCTGGGGATAGAGACAGATACGCAGGATATGACAGGTGAGATCCTGAGCAAAAAACCAGTGACTGTCTCCGAGGAGGAAGTGACTGCCGCGATCCGCAGCTTTCTGGGAGAGCAGCAGCAGATTCCGCCGATGTATTCGGCTCTTAAGGTAAATGGTAAGAAGCTGTATGAGCTTGCAAGAGAAGGCAAGACCGTGGAACGTAAGGCGCGTCCGGTCTGCTTCTATGAAATAGAGATCCTGGAGATGAAACTTCCGCTTGTTCGTTTTTCTGTCACCTGCAGTAAGGGAACCTACATCCGTACCCTGTGTCATGATATCGGGCAGAAGCTGGGCTGCGGTGCCTGTATGGAAGAACTTACCCGTACAGCTTCCGGTGAGTATCGCTGGGAAGACAGTATCACCCTTGACCAAGTGCAGAAAGAAATGGAAGAGGGGATCCTTGAACAGAGAATCCTCTCTGTTTCGGAAGTTCTTAAAGCATATCCGCAGATCCGGTGCAATAAATTCGGAGACCGTCTTCTTCTGAATGGAAATGCACTGCCGGATACCATGACAGAAACACAGAGCAAAAAAGGCTGGGTACGGATGTGCACCAGAGAGGGAGTTTTTCTGGGGATTTATGAGTGGGATAACAAAAAGCACCGTTATCAGCCTCAGAAAATGTTTCTCTGAATTAAAATCAGGAGTCAGAATACATGGAATACATGAAGATTGAAGGTCAGTTTCCAAAGTTTTCCAACTGTGCAGTCACCCTTGGAAAGTTTGACGGAATTCATCGCGGACACAGGAAACTGATCCAGAAGATCCAGGATCACAAGAAAGAATATGGAACCACATCGGTGGTTGTTGCCTTTGTGTCCGATCGTCAGACAATCCTCACAGGAGAAGAAAGAAGACTGCTTCTTGAAGATATGGGAGTGGACGTCCTTCTGGAATGTCCGCTGAACGAGCAGATACGGCATATGAAGGCAGATCAGTTTATCCGCCAGATCTTGGTTGGCGCACTGCAGGCCTCTTTCGTAGTAGTGGGAGAGGATTATCGGTTCGGCTATGAGCGGAAGGGCACACCTGAACTTCTCAAAAAATCCGGTCTGAAATATGGCTATAGTACAGAGATCGTTCCAAAGGAAATGGACGGAAACCGTAAGATAAGCAGTACATTTATCCGGGAAGAACTCAAAAAAGGCAACATGAAAAAGATATCCGAGCTTCTTGGAACCGATTTTTTTGTGGAAGGTACGGTGGAACACGGAAAAGGTCTTGGGCACAAGAAATTTTTCCCGACAACCAATCTGATCCCTCCCAAACAGAAGCTCATGCCGCCAAACGGTGTCTATGTGACAGTGTCAAAGTTTGGAGAAACCGAATATCAGGGAATCACCAATGTCGGATATAAGCCGACAATCGGTGAGGATTTCCTTGGTGTTGAAACCTATCTTTTTGATTGTGACAGGGATTTGTATGGACAGGACTGCGTAGTTTCTTTTCTCAGATTCCAGAGGCCGGAGCGTAAATTTGCTTCTTTCGAGGCACTCAAGGCACAGATCGCAAGGGACATCGAAGAAGGACACTTGTTCTTCGAAAATAAAGTTCAAAAATAAATAATTATCTTGTTTACACGTTGGATGTTTTATGCTATACTATTCGAGGTGTAAATCAGCCCATATTCAGAGATTGGAATCTCCAACCGTTTCTTAATATGCGGCGTTTCATTCATAATAATATTTTTAAGGAGGAAATCACAATGATTTCAAAAGAAAAAAAACAGGCAATCATGAAAGAATATGCAAGATGCGAGGGTGACACAGGATCACCGGAGGTACAGGTAGCAGTTCTTACAGCAAGAATCCAGGAGCTGACAGAGCATTTAAAGACACATCACAAAGATCATCACTCCAGACGTGGTCTTCTGAAGATGGTTGGTCAGAGACGTGGACTTCTGGCATACCTGAAGAAAACAGACATCGAAAGATACCGTGCACTGATTGAGAAATTAGGTTTAAGAAAATAATTAGTATACGGACGGGGCGGATAAACCATCCGCCCCATTTTTAAATGAAAAAACAGAAGTTATTTCCGAGACTACTGAAAAGGCTATTGGTTTCAGTGGATTTTTCAGTCGTTTCGGACTTCTGTAAAATTAAAACGCAAGAAATAAAGGAGAAAAGATATGTACAAAAGTTATTCTATGGAATTAGCCGGAAGAACACTGACTGTAGATATTGGTCGTGTTGCAAAGCAGGCTAACGGCGCAGCTCTGATGCATTATGGTGATACAACTGTGCTTTCTACTGCAACAGCATCCAAGGAGCCAAGAGAAGGAATCGATTTCTTCCCTCTGAGTGTTGAGTATGAAGAAAAAATGTACGCAGTAGGCAAGATTCCAGGAGGATTCAATAAAAGAGAAGGTAAGGCAAGCGAGCACGCAATTTTGACATCCCGTGTTATTGACCGTCCGATGCGTCCGCTGTTTCCGAAGGATTACAGAAATGATGTGACTCTGGTAAACATGGTTATGTCTGTGGATCCTGAGTGTAATCCGGAGATTCCGGCTATGCTTGGTTCCTCTATCGCAACCTGTATTTCTGATATCCCGTTTGATGGTCCTTGTGCTACCACACAGGTTGGCCTGATTGACGGAGAGTTCATCATCAACCCGTCTCTGGCTCAGAAGGAGCTTTCTGATCTTCAGCTGACAGTTGCTTCCACAAGAGAAAAGGTTATCATGATCGAGGCCGGAGCAAACGAAGTACCGGAAGATCTGATGATCGAAGCAATCTACAAGGCACATGATGTGAACCAGGAAATTATCCGTTTTATCGACAAGATTGTCGCAGAGTGCGGCAAGGAGAAGCATCTCTACGCTTCCTGTGCAGTACCGGAAGAACTGTTTGAGGCAATTCGCAAGATTGTGCCGTCAGAGGAAATGGAAGAGGCAGTCTTCACAGATGACAAACAGACAAGAGAAGAAAATATCCGTGAGATCACAGCAAGACTTCAGGATGCGTTTGCTGACAAAGAAGAGTGGCTTGCTGTTCTCGGAGAAGCAGTATATCAGTACCAGAAAAAGACTGTTCGTAAGATGATCTTAAGAGATCACAAACGTCCGGATGGCCGTCAGATCACACAGATCCGTCCGCTGGCAGCAGAAGTGGATATCATCCCGCGTGTTCATGGTTCTGCTATGTTCACACGTGGACAGACACAGATCTGCACCATGACAACTCTGGCTCCGCTTTCAGAGGCACAGAGAATTGACGGACTTGATGAGTTTGAGACATCCAAGAGATATATGCATCATTACAACTTCCCGTCCTACTCTGTAGGTGAGACAAAACCGTCCAGAGGACCGGGACGTCGTGAGATCGGACATGGAGCACTGGCAGAACGTGCACTTGTTCCGGTACTCCCGTCAGCAGAAGAGTTCCCATATGCGATCCGTACAGTATCTGAGACATTTGAATCCAACGGTTCTACTTCTCAGGCAAGTATCTGTGCATCCACCATGTCTCTTATGGCAGCAGGTGTACCGATCCGTAAACCGGTTGCAGGTATCTCCTGTGGTCTTGTTACAGGAGCAACAGATGACGATTACATCGTACTGACAGATATCCAGGGACTGGAGGACTTCTTTGGAGATATGGACTTCAAGGTTGCAGGTACACATGATGGTATCACAGCAATCCAGATGGACATCAAGATCCACGGCCTGACAAGACAGATCGTAGAAGAAGCAATCCGCAGAACAAAAGAAGCAAGAGAATATATCCTCACAGAGGTTATGGAGAAATGCATCGCAGAGCCGCGTACTCAGGTAAATAAATATGCACCGAAGATCATTCAGCTTCAGATCGATCCTCAGAAGATCGGAGATGTTGTTGGTCAGAGAGGCAAGACTATCAATGCCATCATCGAGCGTACAGGTGTTCAGATCGATATCACAGATGAAGGTTCTGTATCTATCTGCGGCGTTGACCAGCACGGAATGGACGAAGCAAGAAAGATGATCAAAACCATCGCAACTGATTTCGAGGCAGGTCAGATTTTTGAAGGTACAGTTGTAAGCATCAAGGATTTCGGTGCCTTTGTTGAGTTTGCTCCTGGCAAAGAGGGAATGGTTCATATTTCCAAGATCAGTGATCACAGAATCGACAAAGTAGAAGATGTTCTTACTCTTGGCGACAAGGTAAAAGTAATCTGCCTTGGCAAAGACAAGATGGGAAGAATGAGTTTCAGCATTAAGGATGTACCGGAAGAAGCATAAAAATGAGATATCATAATATAACCAAGGATGATATGCTGAATGGAGACGGACTTCGGGTGGTACTCTGGGTTGCCGGATGCAATCACTGCTGCCGGGAGTGCCAGAATCCCATCACCTGGGATCCAAATGGCGGACTTCCGTTTACAGAAGCAGAGGAGAGGGAGATTTTTACCGAACTGGATAAGGAGTATGTAAGCGGTATCACTTTTTCAGGAGGAGATCCGCTTCATCCGTCCAATATTTCAGCAGTAACAGCCCTTGCACGTAAAATCAAAGAAAAATATCCGAACAAAACCATCTGGCTTTATACAGGTTCCCTCTGGGAAGAGATCCAGCATGAAGAAATCCTTCGCTATCTGGATGTACTTGTAGACGGAGAGTTCCAGGTAGATAAACTGGATGTCGGATTGAAATGGAAGGGATCTTCCAATCAGCGTGTGATTGATGTTCCGTCTACTCTTTGTGAACACAGGATCGTTCTTCATGCCGAATAAATGAGAAATCCAGGAGGACAAAATGAAAAGAATTGCAAAATTTCACAAAGTAAGTGCAGAGCGTTTTATGGCAGACTGGAAAGATACTTTTCCGGAGACAGCAGAGGAAACGATTGCCGACATTTATAATAAAATCAAGCTTCCGGTAAGAGCAACAGCAGGAAGTGCAGGATATGATTTCTTTTCACCTGTGGACATTACACTGAATCCGGGCGAGACCGTCAAGATTCCGACCGGGATCCGTGTGGAGATGGAGCAGGACTGGGTCCTGAAATGTTATCCGAGGAGCGGACTGGGCTTCAAATATCGTCTGCAGCTCAATAATACGGTTGGGATCATTGACAGTGATTATTTTTATTCTGACAATGAAGGACATATTTTCTCGAAGATCACCAACGACAGCAATGAGAGCAAGTCTGTAAGCATTCAGGCCGGAACAGGCTTTATGCAGGGGATTTTTGTAGAATATGGAATTACAGTAGATGATGATGCACAGGGCATCCGTAATGGCGGCTTTGGAAGCACTACGCAGAAATAAAATACAGTAAATATAAAAGCGGAGTTCCCGGACTTTAGTGTTCCGGATACTCCGCTTGTTTTGTGCTGTGAAATATGTGCTGTGAAATAGTAAATGAATATCAGTAACTGCGAATAAGAATTATTCCAGTGTTTCGCCTTCTTCTGCTCTGCGGGCATTGTCAAGTACAATATCAAATGCTGTGGCTGCTGCCTGGTACTCCGCGTCATCCTCGATGTTGGCAAGCATCGGATCGCCGTTCTCTGTACGGGAGAAACGATAGAGATAAACCTCTCCGCTCTGATTCTGGCCGTTCTCGTCCAGCGGAAGAAGTGCAATGTATTCCTGCTCATCTATCGGGAAGACTGTAAGGATCGCACATTCAACCTCTGTATCATCCTCCAGTGTCAGTGAAATTGTGCTGTGACCTTCTTCAGGGTCAGCTCCGCCGCAGTTCAGTCCGCAGGTTGCACAGTCACTCGGTGCACATTTGGAATTTGTAAATTCATCACTCATAATTGAATTCCTCACTTTTGTTTTCTTTTGGTTATTTTATTCATTTTATCAGAAAACACAGGGATTTACAACGGTTGTCCTGTGCAAAAAATAAAAAAATGTATTTTAACTCACTCAGGAATCATGTATAATAAATGATATAAAAAAATGAAGGAGAAACGAAATGAAATTTGTTTCATGGAATGTAAATGGAATCAGAGCATGTCTGACCAAAGGGTTTGAAGATAGATTTCGGGAACTGGACGCAGATATTTTTTGTCTGCAGGAGACGAAATGTCAGCAGGGACAGGTCAAGATTGAACTTCCGGGCTATCATCAGTACTGGAATTATGCAAACAGGAAGGGATATTCCGGAACGGCGATCTTTACAAAGCAGGAGCCGCTTTCTGTTTTTTATGGGATAGGAATAGAAGAACATGACAAGGAAGGACGTGTGATCACTCTTGAGTTTGATCATTTTTATTTTGTAACGGTATATACGCCAAATTCTCAGACGGAACTGAAGCGTCTTTCTTATCGAATGGAGTGGGAGAGAGATTTTCTCGCATATCTTCTGAAGCTCCAGGACAAAAAGCCGGTCATCTGCTGCGGAGATCTGAATGTCGCGCATCAGGAGATCGATCTTAAGAATCCTAAGACCAACCGCAAAAATGCAGGATTTACGGATGAAGAGAGAGGCTGCTTTACGAAAGTCCTGGAAAGCGGATTTATTGATACGTTCCGCTATTTTTATCCGGATCAGGAGGGGATTTATTCCTGGTGGTCCTATCGTTTCAGAGCCCGTGAGAAGAATTCAGGATGGAGAATCGACTACTTCCTGGTATCACCTGCCCTCAGGGAGTATTTGAAGGATGCGGTGATCCACACGGAGATCATGGGATCGGACCATTGTCCGGTTGAGCTGGATACAGAGCAGCTCTGATCATAGAAGGCATGTATAAGGAGGAGAGAGGGATTATGTACGATCAAAGCGGGCTTTTGATACACGAAGGCAATCCGATGCTGCCGGGTGTCACAAAAGTTTCCGGGGGAATAAATTTTGCTGTGGAGGTTCCCGCTGATGAAGAAGCTTCTCTGATTCTGTATCATAAGGGAGAAGCAGAACCGGCAGAAGAGATTCCTTTTACAGAAGCAAATCGGACCGGCCGTATGTGTGCAATGATGGTGTCCGGATTTAAGCCGGAACAATATGAATATAATTTTCGAATAGATACAAAGGTATGTCAGGATCCGTATGCTTATGGTCTGACAGGAAGAGAAGCATTTGGCAAAATAACAGATAAGGAAGATGAGCACAAAATAAGATGCAGTTTTCTCAATACAAAGGGATATAACTGGATGGGAGATGCGGCGCCAAAGATCCCTTATCAGGATATGCTTCTCTATAAAATCCATGTCAGAGGTTATACAAGACAGGCAAAGATCTCACCCAAAAAGAGAGGTACCTTTGCAGGTCTTACAGAAATGATTCCCTATTGGAAAGAACTGGGTATCAATGCGATTGAATTAATGCCATGTTATGAATTTATGGAAAAATCTGTGGCAGAATCTGGAAAGGTCATGATCCGGCAGAAGCATCAGAAGAGCCGGATCAATTACTGGGGATATCAGCCGGGATTTTATTTTGCACCCAAAAGCGCTTACTGTGCTACCAGGAAACCGCAAAAGGAGTTCTGCGATATGGTGAGGGCCTTTCATGAGGCCGGAATAGAATGTATTATGGAAATGTATTTCCCGGCAGATACCGCACCGATGAAAGCCCTTTATGCATTGTGGTTCTGGAAAAAATACTATCATGTGGATGGTTTCCATCTGGTAGGAGATGGTGTCCCGAAGGAACTGATCGAGAGAGATCCGTTCCTGTATGGAGTCAAAAAAATGTTTTCTGATATTTCCGGACAGCCTGACAAAGAGAATATGCTGGCAGAGTACAACAGAGGATTTATGCAGGATATGCGTCGCCTTCTCAAGAGTGACGAGGGGATGATCGCCGGAGCACAGTTTCATATTAAGAGAAACACAGGACATTTCGGAACGATCAATTACATGGCGAGTCAGGATGGATTTACTCTGTATGACACCGTGACTTATAATTACCGCCATAATGAAGCGAACGGAGAAGAGAATCATGACGGCAGTGATTATAATTATTCCTGGAACTGCGGTGTAGAAGGTGCGACGAGGAAGCAGGCAATCCGCCGTCTCAGGGAGCAGCAGCTTCGAAATGCTTTTCTCATGCTGCTTTTGAGTCAGGGTACACCGATGCTTTATGGAGGAGATGAGTTCGGCAATTCACAGGGAGGAAATAATAATGCCTGGTGTCAGGATAACAGCACAGGCTGGACGGACTGGAAATCATTCAAAAAACAGGAGAAATTGTTCTCTTTTGTGAAGAAAGCAATTGAATTCCGAAAGGAGCATCCGATCCTTCATATGCCGGATGAGCTTCGAAACGTAGATTATATGGCCAAGGGATTTCCGGATATTTCCTTCCATGGAGAACGTGCGTGGTTTTTAAATATGGAAAACACCAGCCGCCTGATCGGGATCATGTACTGTGGAGATTATGCTGAGAGAGCAGACGGAACAAAAGATGACTTCCTTTATATAGGTTACAATTTTCATTGGGAGGAGAGGAAAATCGCATTGCCAAACCTTCCGGATGGAGTGACATGGAGAAAGATTGTCGACACCTCGGATCAGGAAGAAGAAAAATGGTTCCGGGAGGACAGTGTAAGTTACAAAAAAGTAATAGATATCAATCCACGTACCATTGTGGTGCTGGTGGCAAGGCAGGAGGAGGTAGAGGATGATGCATCCGTGGCTGCACTTCAAGACGATAACAAAGCATAAATTACTGGTGATGAAATATTGTTTCCGGATCGGACTGTATAAGCAGGGGCTGCTCCATGACCTTTCCAAATATACGCCTGCGGAATTTCTGGTGGGCTGTAAATATTATCAGGGAACGAGAAGCCCGAACAATGCAGAGCGGGAGGACATCGGAGTTTCCACTTCGTGGCTGCACCACAAGGGCCGGAACAAGCATCATTTTGAGCACTGGGTTGATTATTCTCTTGATAAGAATCATGTGATCATGGGAGCTCAGATGCCACGTAAATATGTGGCAGAGATGGTTATGGATCGGATCAGTGCTTCGCGGAATTATCTGGGAGATGCCTATACAAACAGCCAGCCTCTGGAATATTTCATGAAGAGCAAAGAAGACCTCTGGTTTATTCATCCACAGACCAAGAAAGAACTGGAAGCGCTTCTTCGCATTCTGAATGACCATGGTGAAGAAAAACTTCTCCACTATATCAAATACAGATATCTTAAGGGAGAAACAAGAAAAATCAAATATTGAGAGAACAGGATAAAAGCCTTTTTTCTGTCATGATCGGTCAGTCTGGTCTGGTGACAGGGAGAAGGTTTTTTTGCTTTATAGGAAATTACTCCGTAATGTGTTGGCTGTTGGGATAGAAAAAAGGATAAACAGTATATAACAGTTGACAACAGTATAATGCTGTTATATACTGTTTGTACAAGGAGGGATGAAGTTGGATCTTATTATTAATCATACTTCCATGGAACCGATCTATGAGCAGATCATGATTCAGATCAAGTCAGGAATAATAGAAGGTACACTGACTGCGGGAGAGGCACTTCCTTCCGTGCGTGCACTTTCCAGAGAACTAAAGATCAGTGCACTCACGGTGAAAAAAGCTTACGACAGTCTGGAGGAAGAGGGACTGGTCGTAACTGTCCATGGAAAGGGAAGCTTTATTGCAAATACAAATCAGGAGCTTCTGATGGAAGAGAGGCGCAAGGAACTGGAGAAGGAACTCGAGGCAGCCGTCCGAAGGGCACAGGCCGGAGGGCTGACAGAGAAGGAGATTAGAGAGACATTTGATATTATAATGGAGGACAGGCTATGATGATAGAATTCGATCATGTGATTAAGAAATATAATGATTTTACGCTTGATCTGAATATGCAGATCCCTAAGGATCGGATCATCGGGCTGATCGGGGCAAATGGAGCCGGGAAGAGTACGACCTTTAAGCTTATACTTGGTCTTATCCATCCGGATCAGGGCAGCGTAAAAGTATTGGACAGGACAGCGCAAGATCTGAAACCCGAGCAGAAACAGGAGATTGGCACAGTGTTTTCAGACAGCGGATTTTCGGAATATCTGAAAGTGAATCAGCTTATTCCGGTTATGAAGCGGTTTTACCCGGACTTCAGGGAAGAAGAGTTCGCTGAAAGATGTGAGGAATTTCAGATTCCACGGAACAAACAGATCAGAGATTTCTCTACCGGAATGAAAGCAAAGCTGAATGTACTCCTTGCACTCAGCCATGGCAGCAGATTGCTGCTTCTGGATGAGCCGACAGCGGGGCTGGATGTGGTTGCCAGAGAAGAAATCCTCGATCTTCTGCGGGAATATATGGAGATCCCAGGGCGTTCCATCGTGGTCAGTTCCCATATTTCCGGGGATCTGGAGCATTTCTGCGATGACCTGTATATGATCCATGAAGGGGAAATTGTTCTTCATGAGGAGACGGACCGTATTCTTGAGGAATATGGATTTCTCAAAGTGACAGAGCAGGAATACGAGGCACTTGATAAAGAATATCTTCTGCGTGTGAGGAAGGAGCCGTTTGGATACAGCTGCCTGACAGACCAGAAGCACTATTATCTGGAAAACTACCCGGAGATCGTAGTTGAGAAAGGTAGTGTGGATGAGGTGATCACCATGCTGGTGAAAGGAGAGACATTATGAGTGGATTGTTAGCGAAAGATATGGAACTGCTCAAAATAAATATGAAGACATATCTGGCTGTTTTCCTGATCGGATTTATGTATCTGATCGTACAGAAGAATGGAAGCACTTTCTTTGTGTCCTATTCGATTTTTGTAAGTATTGGTGTCTCTGTCGGAACGATTTCCTATGATGCTTATCACCATGGAATGAATTATCTGATGACCCTTCCTGTTACCAGAAAACAGTATGTATGGTCGAAATATCTGCTTGGTTTCTGCTTTGCAGCAGTGACAGGTGTGGCTGCTCTGCTCATTGGGATATTGAAAGTTCAGGTTACCGGAAATCAGGAAATGCAGGACCTTCTGATCAGTGCAGGTGTCTCAATGATCCTTGCAGGGATGATTCTTTGCGGAACGATTCCACTGCGGTTAAAGTACGAAGCGGAGAAAAGCAGAATCATCATGGTAGCGGCAGCAGCGGCACTTTTTTTGCTGGTGGCGGTATGCAGGGAAGGGTACAATATATATAAGAAAGGTTTTGCGAGAGGTTTTGAGTTTCTGGGAAGAATTTTCGGATGGCAGACAGCATGTCTGCTGATCGTATTGCTGATGATCTGCACGGCAGTATCTGTAAAAGCCAGCGAGCGGATCATGGAAAGGAAAGAGTTCTGATTAGGCTGCTGTGAACGGAGTAAACAGTAACAAAACAATAAAACTAATCCCCCTCTTAAAATAATTAACTGGAATATTTCTTCCAAATACGTTATCCTGTAAAAAGAGAAGATATATATGCAGGCAGGAGGAGCATTTTATGGAGAAAAACCAGATTTTTATAAAAAGTGGAACAGAATACAAAAAGATCACCAAAGAACTTCTGGCAGAGAGTAATCTGGCAGAGCTGATCGGTGACCGTGACAAAATGGTTGGCATCAAGCCAAACATGGTTTCGGCATCGGATCCGTCCAATGGTGCCACGACACATACGGAGATCATTGCCGGAATCCTGGAATATCTGAAGGAAAATGGCTTCCGCAAAATGATGATCCTGGAAGGCTCCTGGGTAGGGGATCGTACCTCAGATGTATTTGAGGTGTGCGGTTATCAGCAGATATGTGATGGCTATGATGTGGAATTTCATGATACCCAGAAGGACAAAAGCTTTACAAAAGACTGCAGAGGACTGGAACTCAAGATCTGCAACAGTGTCAAAGAGGTGGACTTCCTGATTAATGTGCCGGTTATGAAGGGACACTGTCAGACAAAGATCACCTGTGCACTTAAGAATATGAAAGGACTGATCCCAAACACAGAGAAACGTCATTTCCATTCGATGGGTCTTCACAAGCCGATCGCACATTTAAACACAGGAATCCATCAGGACTTTATCGTAGTTGACAATATCTGTGGAGACCTGGATTTTGAAGACGGTGGAAATCCGGTAGTCATGAACCGTATCTGGACAGCACTGGATCCGGTACTTGTGGATGCATATGTCTGTCAGCAGCTTCATTACAGAGTTTCCGATGTTCCGTATGTGAAGCTTGCCGGAGAGCTTGGAGTCGGATGTTCTGATATCTCAAAAGCAGATATCCGCATACTGGGTGAAGATGTTCAGCAAAATATTCCGAAACGACGCAAGGTAGTAGAGGTAGCTGATGCGGTAGAGGAAGTGGATTCCTGTAGCGCCTGCTATGGATATCTGATCCCGGCACTGGATATGCTGAAGCAGGAGGGGCTTCTCGAAAAACTTCATGAAAAAATCTGTATCGGACAGGGATACAGAGGTAAGAGCGGAGAATTGGGAGTCGGACATTGTACCAGAAACTTCAGACATCATGCAGAAGGCTGTCCGCCGACAGAAAATCAGATCTATGAATTTTTAAAAGAATATATTTCCAGATAAAATGCGTGGGGGAATGATAATACATTCCCCCACGTTTATCGTTCGTATGCTTCTTTCAGGATTTTTACGATTTCTTCCGTAGTAAATCTGCTGCTGTCAATGCAAAGATCATACTGCCCCATATCCAGCCAATTCTCATCGGTAAAGAATTCGTAATAAGCTTTACGTTCCTTATCCATTCGCTTAACCAGCTTCCGGGCACTCTTTTCTTCTCTGTCAAGCCGCTCCATAATGGTCTTTACACGGGTTTCAAACGGTGCGTAGATAAACACACTGGTCCGGTCCAGGAGGATATGATTGGCACATCTGCCGACAATCACGCAGTCCTCCTTATCCGAAAGGGAAAGGATGATATCACGCTGGAGTTCAAACAGAACATCATTCATTGGAATTGTGAGATATTCCGGGTTGATCTGAATCTCATGATTTACAGGAAAACTCCAGACACCGGGTCTCTTTTCGTCTACATCAGCGAGGTCGCCGAGAGGAATGTTTTTCTTCTTAGCGGCAATCTCGATCAGTTCTCTGTCATAGAATCCGATTCCAAGTTCTTCTGCAAGAGCCTTTCCGATAGCACGTCCACCGCTTCCGTACATTCGATTGATTGTAATGATACGTTTACTCATATAAATTCCTCCTTTCGATGGACTTTTATTTGTGAATATTATAACATAATAGTTGGAAAATATCCACAATAAAATCCTAAAAAGTGAAAATATTTTATGAAAATCTGATAAGTCAGATAAATGTGACGGATTTTAAGGTTCGCTTAAGGTTAGTTCATGGGTCTTTCACAGATCTCTCAATAAGTGAACACAGTTTCCTGTTAAAGTATGTTTCAGAAACAGAGAACAGGAGAGTCGGTTACGGACAGCTTGGAGGGCAGAAATGTTTCAAAAGGGAAGAAAAGTGAAAAGATCTAAAAAAAAGAAAATCCTGAGTCTGATCATTGTTGTGGCGGTGACAGGAACATCAGGAGCGGTGGTCTGCAGGAAAGTGAGACGGCCGATGGCAGCAGCCACAGAAACAGACAACGTGCAGCAGACAGAAGTAAAGAATAGAAGCACTGCGTTATGCGGGCTGATCAGCTGGAATGCATTTTGACCAAGTTACTGAGAACGGAGTGAACAGCAACAGATGAAAGAAATGGCAGATTCTGTCGAACGAAATTTGTTGACCGCAAAAACGAAGACTCTTATAATGGGAAATATAAAAATCACTTGACAGATGGGTGATTATTAAATATAATTTTCTTATAAATTACAGAAATATTACAGAAAAAATAATTTCAGAAAAAAAGAAATAATGAAATTGCAAGGATTATAAGAGTATGAAGAAATCAGAATTAACAGAAAATCAGATCCCAACGCCCGTTAAGGGTGAGAATAACAACAGGAAGAAACTGCCGGCTTCTATGAGAGGCTTTGTTTCACTGACGGTATGTGCGGCTGCTGTTCTGACGGTTTCAGGAGGCCTCAAGATCGCAGACAGTTTTAACAGGCAGGAAAGAGTTTATGCGGCAGCAGAGAGTACAGTAAACAGTGCATATGAGGGTGCGGGTTATGAACTTCCATCTGGAATTGCAGGCGTGGCATCCGGTGTGAGCGGAACTCCGTCTGCAGGAGCAACGATCAACAGGATCGGTACTTCGTGTGAGGATGTGATTGTAGGTCAGCGTGTACAGAAGATCACCAGCCAGGCTGTTGAGATGAATGTCAGTGAATCCATGGCTACTACGATAGATAATTTTGATTCCAATGTTGTATCCTCTGCAAAGATGATGTCAGATGAGGATTATCAGAACCTTCTGCAGATTGTAGAGGCTGAGGCAGGTACAGAGGACATCAAAGGCAGGATCATGGTTGCCAATGTAATTATGAATCGTGTGAAGTACAGTGAGTTTCCGGACAATGTCACAGATGTGATCTGGGAATACAATAATGGTGTAGCACAGTTTTCGCCGGTTGAGGATGGCCGGATTTCTGAGGTAACTGTTTCCAGGGAAACGAAGGAAGCTGTGAAGCAGGTTCTCGAAGGGGTGGATTATTCTAAGGGAGCACTGTTTTTTATTCAGAAATCGGCAGCTGCAAAGAGCAATATATCCTGGTTTGATAAGAATCTCAAGAGATTATTTAAGCATGGTGTTCATGAGTTTTATACATATCCGGATGAGGTTCTCAGAGAAAACGCGGAGAATTAAAAGCTAGTGTCCGGGCTTGTAAAGCAGATGTCCGCAGAAGAATAACAGGGCGTACAGCTCCGAAAGAAACAGAATCTTTCGGAGCTTTTTAAATTTCCTATGGAATTTTACACGTCACCGTGGTATACTATGACAAAAATCAAAAAGATAACCAAAGAAAGGCAGGAAGAATACATGCAGGTATTATATAAGAGCACCAGAGGCAAAGGTGAAACAGTAACCGCGTCCATGGCTATTTTGAAAGGACTTTCCGAAGATGGAGGGCTGTTTGTACCGACTTCGATCCCGAAACTGGATGTTCCTGTAGAGAAACTTGCTCAGATGACATATCAGGAAACAGCCTATGAAGTTATGAGCCGTTTTCTTACAGACTTTACAGAGGAAGAGCTGAAGAACTGTATTGCAAATGCATACGATGAGAAATTTGATACAACAGAGATCGCCCCGCTTCATAAAGCAGACGGAGCTTATTATCTGGAACTGTTCCATGGTTCCACCATCGCATTTAAGGATATGGCACTGTCCATTCTTCCGCATCTGATGACAACAGCAGCAAGAAAGAATCAGGTAAAGAATGAGATCGTGATCCTGACTGCAACTTCCGGAGATACCGGTAAAGCAGCCCTTGCAGGCTTTGCAGATGTTCCTGGAACAAGAATCATTGTATTTTATCCGAAGCATGGAGTAAGTCCGATCCAGGAGAAACAGATGGTAACACAGAAGGGTGCCAACACTGCAGTCGTAGGCATCACAGGAAACTTCGATGACGCACAGACTGCTGTCAAAAAGATGTTCAACGACAAAGAACTTGCAGCAGAACTCGACGGAGCCGGATTCCAGTTTTCCTCTGCCAATTCCATCAATATTGGACGTCTGGTGCCACAGATCGTATATTATGTATATGCATATGCAAAACTGGTCAAAGACGGAACTGTCAAGGCAGGAGATGAGATCAATGTTGTAGTTCCTACAGGAAACTTTGGAAACATTCTTGCAGCATTTTATGCAAAACAGATGGGACTTCCGATCCATAAGCTGATCTGTGCTTCCAATGAGAACAAAGTTCTGTTTGATTTCTTCCGTACAGGAACCTATAACAGAAAGAGAGAGTTTATTCTTACTACTTCTCCTTCTATGGACATTCTGATCTCCAGTAACCTGGAGCGTCTGATCTATCGTCTCACAGGTGAGGATGCAGAGAAATGTGCGGAACTGATGCAGGCATTAAGCCAGGGCGGAGAGTACACCATTACAGACGAAATGAAAGCAGGTCTTTCAGATTTCTATGGCAACTACTGCAGCGAAGAAGAAACGAAAGAAGCGATCCGCAGAATCTTTGAGGATGCAGATTATGTGATCGACCCGCATACAGCAGTTGCAGCAGGAGTATATAAGAAATATACCGAGGACACCAAGGATACGACTCCGACAGTGATTGCATCCACAGCAAGCCCATACAAATTCACAAGAAGTGTTATGGCTGCAATCTCTGATAAGGGAGAGGGACTGGATGATTTTGCTCTGGCAGATGAACTGACCAGAATCTCCGGAGTCAAGATTCCGAGAGCGGTAGAAGAGATCCGTACAGCTCCGGTTCTTCACGACAGAGTTGTAGATGCACCGGATATGCCGGCAGCGGTTAAGGATATTCTTGGAATTCACTGAGATAAGACCATAGAGAAAAGGCTGTGACTTTAAGTCACAGCCTTTGTTACTTTATTTCCCGTCGGATGCTTCTGAGATTCCGGAAATATCCGGTTCAGCCATCAAAGAATAGTTGGTATAGTAAACTACAAATCCAGGCTTGGCACCACCCGGTTTTTTGACATGTTTCTTCTGAATATAGTCGATTTCGACTTTTGGTGCAGTCCGTCCTTTGGAGTAATAAGCTGCGAGGCGTCCGGCCTCTTCGAAGGTACGGTCCGGAAGTTCTCCATCCGAAGTTTTGACGATGACATGGGAACCGGCCATTTTTTTGGCATGGAACCACCAGTCATTTCCGGTCGCCTGTTTAAACGTCAGCTCATCATTCTGGAAGTTGTTTTTGCCAACAAAGATATCAAATCCGTCACTGGAAATATAGTGAAAGGGTTTGGATTTTGTCTGTGCTTTGGCACCCTTTTTGCCGGAATAATGTTTTTTGATGTAACCATACTCGGTAAGCTCTTCCTTGATCTGGCTCAGATCACTTTCTGCACGGGCAATATCGAGTGCGTTGGATATGGATTCCAGATGCTCGATCTCGGATTCGGTATCGGCAAGCTGTTCGTTCAGAGCTTCTTCCGTACGTTTGAGCTTGCCATAGCGGTCAAAATATTTTTTGGAGTTTTCCTGTGGGGTGAGAGTTGGATCCAGAGGAATGGTGATTTCTTCGTTGGTGTAATAATTCAGTGCCTTGAAAGATTTGCATCCCTCTTCCAGACCATAGCCGTAGGTGTTGATGAGTTCACCGTAGACTTTGTATTTGTCCTTTTTGGCAGTGTCTTTCATCTGTTTCTGCTGAAGTGCATATTTCTTGCGGTTACGTTCAAGGGCAGTCTGTACGATCCTGCGAAGGTCGGAAGACTTCTGGCGGATGCGGTTCAGAGTATCACGGGATGCGTAGTAGGTCTCCAGCATGGAGGAAACAGTAGAGAATGTTTCACTGTGGTATTCCTTTCCGTACTGAGTCAGCGGAAGAACAGAATATTCTATCGGTTCGCTGCCGCGGTAAATGATGTTTGGAGTAAAATCTCCTTCGGAAACCTGATCCATCAGTCTTCGGAAGGTATGATAAAGGTGTATGGAGGCTGTTTCAGTCAGTGACTGTGCGGCATCACTTCCGTCAATAGAAGCACGGTAGCATATCTCCTCTGCAATCAGTGGGCTGAGACCTGTGAGAGTGCTGTAGATCGCCTTGGATATGTTGCAGGGTTTGCTGCAGACTCTTTCGATAAATTCTGCTTCTGTGATGGTGAGCGGATCAGATTTTTCCTGTGTATGCGGAAGAAAATAATCTCTTCCCGGAAGAACCTCGCGGACAGAACTCATATGAGAGGAAACATGCTTGATGCTGTCCAGGATCATACGGTTCTCATCGCAGAAGATGATATTGCTGTGTTTTCCCATCAATTCTATGATCAGAAATTTCTTACAGGGGTCTCCCATTTCATTGCGATGCTCCAGTCCAAATTCCACAACTCGTTCCATGCCGGGCTGGTGGATACTGCTGATGCGGGCACTGCCGATGTGCTTACGCAGGAGCATGCAGAAGTTTGGTGCGGTAAGCGGGCTTGGTTTATTCTTATCCGTAAAATAGATCAGAGGGAGGGAAGCATTGGCGGAGAGCAGAAGTCTGCACTGGCCGTTTGCTCCCTTTCCTGTGATCATTAAGGCATCTGCTTCAGGCTGGGCGATCTTGTTAAAACGTCCGCCATCCAGATTCTGGTGTAATTCCTGAACCATTGCCGCAATGGTAATTCCATCAAAAGCCATAGTTAAAATCTCCTTTTTATTTATCAGATATACAAAATTTTCATTTATAACGAAATTATTGTTATTGTAACCTTTTCGAGCCGGAAATGTCAATGTACGGTTACTGTTTGATAGTGATTTGGAATGTATTTTGACCAAGTTACTGCGAACGGAGTGAGCAGTAACATATTCCGCGAGAATCCGGGTTATAAATAAAAAAACAAATTGACTAGTATTTTAGAATGCACTATAATAAATCTGTATGTAGTAAAGAACAGACTTGCAAAGTGAGAAAACCTATGATAAAAAGTATGACAGGCTTTGGCCATGCAGAAAAAGTAACCGGACAGCAGAAGATTACAGTAGAACTTAAATCTGTCAATCACAGATATCTGGATCTGAACATCAAGATGCCGCGTAAATTCAATATGCTGGAGGGACAGGTGCGCAGCCTGATGAAGCAGTATATGCAGCGTGGTAAAGTTGATGTTTTTATTAACTATGAGGATTATACAGGCGGTGGTGTGGCACTGAAATATAATCATGATCTGGCGGCGGCGTATCTTGGATATCTGCAGCAGATGGCGGATGAATTTGGTCTGGAGAATGACATCCGTGTATCAGCTCTTTCCCGTTATCCGGAGATTCTGACGATGGAGGAGCAGACGGTAGACGAGGAGGAACTGTGGAAATCTCTGGAGGAGCCTCTGAGGGAAGCCTGCGAGAAATTTGTAGAGACCCGCACCAGAGAAGGACAGCATTTGAGAGAGGATCTTCTTATGAAACTGGATGGTCTGGATGAAATGGTCCGCAGAGTGGAGGTACGTTCTCCGGAGGTGGTGCGCATCTATCGAGAGAAACTGGAGCAGAAGGTTCGTGATCTTTTGCAGGACAGCCAGATTGATGACAACCGCATCGCGGCGGAGGTGGTACTGTTTTCGGATAAGATCTGTAATGATGAAGAGACTGTCCGTCTGCACAGTCACATCCTCGGAATGAAGAAAATGCTTGAGGAGCAGGAAGGTGTGGGACGTAAGATGGATTTTATGGCACAGGAGATGAACCGTGAGGCAAATACGATCCTGTCAAAGTCCAGTGACCTTGAAGTCTCTGATATTGCGATCGGTCTTAAGACAGAGATCGAGAAGATCCGCGAGCAGATTCAGAATATTGAGTAATGGAGGCAGACAGTTTCTGTGGCTAAATTAATTAATATAGGATTTGGAAACGTAGTAAATTCCCGCAAGATCGTGGCAGTTGTCAGTCCTGATGCTGCACCGGTGAAGCGAATGGTACAGAGTATCAAGGGTACCCGTTCGCTGATTGATGCAACGCAGGGACGCAAGACCAAGGCTGTGATCGTTACATCTGACGATTATCTTGTTTTGTCTGCACTTCAGCCGGAGACGATTGCCAGGAGATTTGCAGAGGCATATGACTATGAGGAAAGGGAAGAGGAGCATGAGTAAGGGAGTTTTGACCGTAGTATCCGGATTTTCCGGGGCCGGAAAGGGTACAGTGATGAGACGTCTGCTCGAGAAGTATGACGACTGTGTACTTTCCATATCTGTCACTACCAGGAAACCGCGAGAGGGAGAAGTGGATGGCAGAGATTATTTTTTCAGAACAAAAGAAGAAGTAGAGGCAATGATCGAGGCAGATGAGCTGCTGGAGTATGCTCAGTATGTAGAGAATTATTACGGAACTCCGCGTGCTTATGTAGAAGAGATGCTTTCCAGAGGTAAGAATGTGATCCTGGAGATTGAGATCCAGGGTGCCATGAAGATCAAGGAAAAAATCTCAGACACCGTTCTGGTATTTGTGACACCGCCAACGATCCGGGAACTTAAGAACCGTCTGGTAGGAAGAGGTACCGAAACGCAGGCTGTGATCGAGTCACGTCTCAGAAGAGCAGCTGAGGAGGCAGAGGGAATCGAATCTTACGATTATCTGCTCGTGAATGATGTTGTGGAGAATTGTGTGGATGAACTTCATGAGATTATCCTGAGTGAAAGACGCCGTGCAGAGCGCAACGGAGAATTTATCAGGACGATTCAGAAGGAATCCCGCGAATTTTTTAAATAAAATAAAACTGACACATGAAAGGAGATTTTTAATATGATACATCCGTCATATACAGAACTGATTCAGGCAATCAACAACAATGCAGAGGAAGATGATAACACAATGATGCTCAACAGCCGTTATTCTCTGGTACTGGCAACCAGCAAGAGAGCAAGACAGCTGATCGCAGGAAGTGAGCCGCTTGTTGATGGTGCAGCAGGTAAGAAACCGCTTGCTATCGCCATTGATGAATTATACAAGGGCAAAGTCAAAATCGTAGCAACATCTGAGGAAGAAGAGACACAGGAAGCTGCACCGGCTGTTTCTGAAGAAACTGCAGAGACTGCAGAGGCTGTAACAGAAGAAACAAACGAAGAAAATAATCAGTAAAGTATGATAATCAGAAGGCAGTTTGTCTTCTGATTATGTGTATCAGGAGATTTATTATGAAAATTTTATTTATATCACTGGGTTGTGACAAGAACCTTGCGGATTCAGAGGAGATGCTGGGTCTTCTTACGGGAAGCGGGCATGAGATCGTTGATTCAGAGGAAGAGGCAGAAGCGATTGTGATCAACACGTGCTGTTTCATTCATGATGCCAAGGAGGAGAGTGTCAACACGATCCTTGAAATGGCAGAATACAAGAAGACCGGTAAATGTAAGGCACTGGTCGTAACAGGCTGCATGGCACAGCGCTATAAAGAAGAAATCACACAGGAAATCCCGGAGGTGGATGCGGTTCTTGGAACAACCTCCTACGGGGATATTGTAAAGGCATTAAATGAAGTGCAGGCGGGTCATGTTTTTCAGGAATTCCGCGATATCAATGAACTTCCGGAGGATTCCGGCAGACGGGTACTGACGACAGGTGGTCATTTTGGATATCTCAAGATTGCAGAAGGCTGTGACAAGCATTGTACTTACTGTATCATCCCGTCTCTTCGAGGCAGTTTCAGAAGTGTTCCGGAGGAACGTCTTCTTGCGCAGGCAGAATATATGGCTTCTCAGGGAGTGAAGGAACTGATTCTTGTAGCACAGGAAACTACTGTTTATGGTACGGATCTCTACGGCAGGAAAACACTTCACATTCTGCTCAAGAAGCTCTGCCAGATCAGGGGAATCCGCTGGATACGTGTTCTCTACTGTTATCCGGAGGAGATTTATGATGAGCTGATTCAGGTCATGAAGGAAGAAAAGAAGATATGTAATTATCTTGATCTTCCGATCCAGCATGCAAGCGACCGGATTCTTAAGAGAATGGGACGCCGTACCACCAGAAAGCAGCTTACAGATATCATTACAAAGCTTCGCCGCGAAATTCCGGATATTGTGCTCCGTACTTCTCTGATCACAGGTTTCCCGGGTGAGACACAGGAGGATCATGAGGAACTGATGGAATTTGTGGACGAGATGGAATTTGACCGTCTTGGCGTATTTACCTATTCTCCGGAAGAAGGAACACCGGCGGAGAGTATGGAAGGACAGGTTCCGGAGGAAGTCAAAGAAGAGCGCAGGGATGAGATCATGTCTCTTCAGCAGGAGATTTCCCTGGAGAAAGGCAGTGAGCGGATCGGACAGGAGCTTCTTGTTATGATCGAAGGCAAGGTGTCCGGCGAGAGTGCCTACATTGGAAGAACTTATGCAGATGCACCGAAGGTAGACGGTTATCTCTTTGTTCAGACAGGAGAGCTTCTTGTAACTGGTGATTTTGCCCGTGTCCGCGTGACCGGTGCACTGGAATACGATTTGATAGGAGAGTTGGCTGATGAATACACCGAATAAACTGACAGTGGCAAGAATGATCATGGTGCCGTTTCTTGTAGTGTTTCTTTTGACAGGATGGGGTGGAGAGGCAAATCGTTATATCTCTCTTATCCTTTTTGTGGCAGCAAGTATTACGGACTGGTTTGACGGATATCTGGCCCGCAAAAATCATTTAGTGACGAATTTTGGTAAATTTATGGATCCTCTTGCAGACAAGCTTCTGGTCTGCTCTGCAATGATCTGTATGATCGAGCTTGGCAGACTTCCGGCCTGGTTTGTGATCATCATTATCGGAAGAGAATTTATTATCAGTGGATTTCGTCTGATCGCTGCAGAGAACGGGATTGTTATTGCGGCGAACTACTGGGGCAAGTTCAAGACCGTATCACAGATGATCATGATCATTCTGTTGATCCTGCACTTTGATCTTTCTGTGTTTGTGATCCTGGAGCAGATTTTTATCTGGCTCTCTCTTGCACTTACCGTTATTTCACTTATGACTTACATCTGGCAGAACCGCAGCGTTCTGTCCATGCAGGAATAACCTGCAGCAAAACAGGAGGCTTATCTAAATGATAACAGAGCTGATTTCTGTGGGAACAGAAATACTTCTTGGAAACATTGTAAATACCAACAGTGCATATCTTTCCGAAAAATGTGCACAGCTTGGGCTGTCTGTCTATTATCAGACAGTAGTGGGCGACAATGAGGCACGTATGCGGGAAACCATTCAGACAGCACTGGACCGTTCGGATGTCGTAATTCTGACAGGAGGTCTCGGACCGACAGAGGATGATCTGACGAAGGAAGTCACGGCTGATGTGATGGGAATGAAGTTTGTGGAGGATCTTCACAGCAAAGAGCTGATGGAGGAATATCTTAAGAAGTATAAGAAGAATAATCCACAGAGAAAGATCACAGCAAACAATTATAAGCAGGCGATGGTTCCAAAGGGGGCGATCGTTCTGGATAATCATAATGGTACAGCACCGGGACTGATCCTTGAGAAAAAGGGTAAAACAGCAATTCTTCTTCCCGGACCTCCAGGTGAGATGAAACCGATGTTTGAAGAGTCTGTTTTCCCGTATCTGCGTGAGAAACAGCCGGAGATCATTTATTCTCAGATGGTGAAGATCTGCTCGATCGGTGAAAGCCAGGTTGCAGAGGAAATTCAGGACCTGATCGAGAAACAGACAAATCCGACGATCGCACCATATGCCAAGACAGGTGAAGTACATCTTCGTATTACCGCCAAGGGTAAGAATGAGAAGGAATGTCAGAAACTCATTAAACCTGTTGTCAAAGAACTGAAGGCAAGATTCGGAAGAAACGTTTTTGCGACGGAAGAATCCAAAACTCTGGAGGAAGCTGTGGTAGATATGCTGAAAGAACAGGAAATGACACTTTCTCTGGCAGAGTCCTGTACAGGTGGTGCGATCGCCGCAAGGATCGTTAATGTATCAGGAGCTTCTGAGGTATTTCTTCAGGGCATGGTCACTTACAGCAACAAAGCCAAGAGAAGATGCCTTGATGTCAGCAAGTCCACGCTTAAGAAGCATGGAGCTGTGTCCGAGGAATGTGCGGCAGAAATGGCAAAGGGCGGACGTAAGGCGGCAGAGACGGATATCTGCCTTTCCGTTACAGGAATCGCAGGACCGGGCGGCGGAACAAAAGAAAAACCTGTCGGAACCGTCTTTATGGGCTGCTCCTATAAGGGCTGTACCAGGGTGAGAGAGTTCCATTTCCAGGGAAACCGTGCGAGAGTGAGAGAACAGACCGTTGCGCACGGACTGGCATTTTTGCGCGACTGCATGATGGAACGCGCGGATAAGAAAAATAAATAAAGCCTATATGATAAGATAAAGTCCATGACAAAAGTTATGGGCTTTTTTTAAGAATGCGACATTGCAATTACGGTGTCAAAATACAGAGACAAGATACCAGAATACATATATGAGAAGCTGCTTACAATACGGGTAGAGCCGTATTGATGTGTATATCGCAGAGAGTACGGGCATAATAATTGAGTAAATAATTGATTCAAAACTGGGTTTATGATACAATATAATCAAGAAATAAGGATATTTGTATGAACCCAGTTATTGATATAGAATGACTGGGGTGTTATATTCTTATGAATAATAATATAAATTCTAAAGAACAGAAGGAGGTTGATTATATGGCATTAGCACAGAAACGAAATCCAGGTTGCATTATTACTTATGGCAAAGAAAAAACATTTTTTAAAAAAGTAAATGAAAATCGACCAACTGAGGCATTTTGGAATGAGTGTGAACAGTTACGCAAAAATTTGAATACAGAATCAATTAATGCACTGAATGAGCTGATGGACAAGGAAGATTAATGGATAATCAAGAACTAAACTTTATCGAACTGAATCAATCGAAAGTCACAGATGAAGTGATACAGCAGTTTGATTGTGGAAACGAGGACATGACAGAATATCTGCATAAATATGCGAAAAATGATTCAATAGAGGGTAAAGGTGTTACATACGTTCTGGTGGCAGAAGACAGAAAGCGTATTTATGCTTATGCAACTATTAAAGCGTATAGTTTATACTATTATGATGATGCAGAGAAGTATCACACAAAAGAAATGAATGATGAAGGAAAACTTTTATTGGCTATTCCAGCAGTCGAGATAAAGATGTTTGCAATCAGTAGAAAACTGAAAGGTCAGGTAGCATATTTACTTGATCCGGTAAAACAACAACATTATTCAAGCATTTTTTTCAAATGGTTTCTTGAGCATTTATATTATATGTCAATGAATACTATCGGATTTCAGATGGTATTTCTTAGAGCAAATGATGAGGGAGAAAGACTCTATAGAAATAATAGATTTATAGAGTGTGATGAATATTTGAGTACATATGATGCGAAAGCAGAAGGATGTACTTCTTTAGCAATAACCTTGTCAGAGATTGAAGATGTTATTTTTTAATAGGCATATCAGGGAGGTACAATCCTTGGCATGCCTATTTTTTTACGTTTTGTTGGGGATTAAATGTCGAACTTTGTCGAAGGAAGTTTCTTGTGTTGCTAATATTACAAGCATAAACTGAAAGAAATATCAAAGATATTGAGAAAGTGATTAATTGTATAGGAATGTTGGACTCTGATGCTTATCAATAACAGCACTTGAGGTATGTTCTTAAAAGTAGTAAATCAAATAAATCACTGGAAAAACTTATTCAAAAAATATATATAGACACACAAAAAAAGTAAGGTCATAGGAATCCAGCGAAAGAAGTGCCAATATTTTAGTTGAGTCTGCGATGTCCATGGTTCAATAATATTGTCTGGGATTTAAGAACGGGAGGATGTGACTCGGAATGAGCCACACCCTCCCGTTTTACCGGATCATACGCATAAGCCGGACGATCTGATCGAGTTTTGCAGCTTCGCTGGGGGATTTTCCGGTTTTAAGAACACTCAGTATTGTTGAAATTTCATCAGGAGAAAAATTAAGTCCATTCTGCCTGCCCTGTGCAGCTGCACTCATCAGAAAAGGAAGCATATCTGAGGGAGATCTGCCTCCGCTTTGTCCCGCGAGATTCTGAAGAAGAGCAAGTTTTGACGGGTCAATGTTATTGAGCCTGGGATCATTCTGCCAGTTCTGTTCCAGAGGTATCACCTTCTTCCATACCGGAGCTGTTCATCACCTGCATTAATTGTATCATCACGAGAAAATTGCTGATCTGATCGATCTGTTCCCGGCTTCTGCCATAGCTGAATTTACGGATATCATCCAAAAGATCCGAAGGAGAAGCAGAAGGAGAGGCGCAGATCTGCATCTCTGGCGGTCTGCCCTGAAACAGAGCCATGGTGTTTGAAAGCTCTCTTGCTTTTGTAAATACAGAGAGAACCTGCTGACTTCTGGGCGGAAGATATGGAATAAAGGCCTTCAGCATCTGTGACTGGTCATCAGAAACCAGCTGGTCAAATCTGGTCTGGGAGATCATTTCTTCTTCCATAAAATAAGGCTCCTTTTTTATATGAAGATATGCTTTTTGTTTTTAGATTATGACAGAGAGGCATGGCCTGACATAAGATAAATGGTAGGAAAAACAGGAGAGAGGATCCGTATGGACGACAAAAAAGAAAAACTGGTACTGGATGGAAACGCTTTTTATGAACTGGACATGGAATGTCTGAAAAATAAACAGAAAAAACTGCAGAGAGAAAAAGAGCGAAATGCAGAAAAAGACAGACAAAGGCAGAGGAAATGATCCTCTGCTTTTTGCCTGTTATGCCCTTACAGGAATAGAATCAGCAGCCACAGTTGTTGCCGCATCCGCAGCTGCATCCACAACCGCAGCCATTGTTGCTGCCGTATCCGCCGCAGAGAAGAAGCAGAACGAGGATGATCCAGCAATTATCACCATTTCCGCATCCACCGCAACTATTGCCATATCCGTTATTTCCGCAGCAACACATAAGAATGATGATCCAGAGAATGCAGCTGCAGGAGGAACCGCCGCCAAAAAGACTGGTTCCGCAGCCACAGTCGCTGCCGCATCCGCACCCGTTATTACATCCACAATCGTTGTTGCATCCACAGTTTGTAGCAGCTAAATCACTCATTATAAAATCCTCCGGCTTTTTGTCTACAGTTCATTTTATGTGAGAAGGATGTCCGGCGTGATAAAATCCGGTTGCAAAAGAAACGTTCATAGGATATAATTACCCGGGTAATACAGCAGAAAAGGAGAGGGTGGAATGGCAGACAGAGGACTGTTTGATATGCACTGTCATATAGTTCCGTTGGTAGATGACGGAGCACAGAGTGTGAAAGAAGCCTTTGCCATGCTTCAGATGGAGTATGAGCAGGGTGTGCGTAAAATTATTGTAACTCCGCATTTCAGACGGGAGATGTTTGAGACCTCGCCGGAGATTGTCAAAAAACATTTCCTGGTATTAAGACGACTTGCCGAAAAGATCGGACCGGATCTTAAAGTCTTTCTGGGCTGTGAGTTTCATGCGAATGTAGAAATGCTGGAATACCTGCACGCTGACAGAGTGTATTCGATGGCAGGATCCAGATATGTACTTACAGAATTTTCTGCAAGTACAGAGGAAAAGTATATCAGGGACAGAATATATGAGCTGCTTTCCAGTGGATATAAACCGATCGTGGCACATATTGAGCGTTATAAATGCATGAAGGACATAGAACTGGTTGAGTATCTCGTAAATAAGGGAGCCTATATGCAGGTCAACGCAGACAGTGTGATCGGAAAAAACGGACATGGAGTGAAGAAATACTGTGGAAAGCTTCTTGAGGATGAGCTTGTACAGTTTATTGGTTCAGACTGCCATGGCAGCAAACGCCGTGTCACAAGGATCGGAGATGCCTATGCCTATGTTTCAAAGAAGTTTGGGCGTCAGGCGGCAGATGAGATATTTATCGATAATCCGCAGGAAATCCTGGATAATGCGAAGCACTGTTTATCACTTTAAGTTGTTAAACTAGAAAGAAAACACACTTGACAAACAAAAAGTCAATTTGTATACTTTTAGAAGTATATGAAACAGCTTTGAAGGGAAGAAGTAACAGAAGCAACACACACAGAGAGCAGCCGGACGGTGAGAGGCGCGTGCAGAACTTGCTGTGAATACATCCCGGAGCTTCGCACCGAAATTCTGCAGTAGGCTGCGACGGAATGGCACTCGTTATCGTGCTCAATGAGGCAGGAGTTTTTTCTGCGAAGTTAGGTGGTATCACGGGACCCGGTTCTCGTCCTAAGAAGGACAGGAACCGGGCTTTTTTAATAACAGGAGGAACATATTATGACAGTATGGGAAGAACTTAAGGCGAGAGGCCTGATTGCCCAGGTAACAGATGAAGACGAGATCAAAGAAATGGTAAATAACGGAAAGGCAACCTTCTACATTGGCTTTGACCCTACAGCAGACAGTCTTCATGTAGGACATTTTATGGCACTCTGCCTGATGAAACGTCTTCAGATGGCAGGCAACCGTCCGATCGCACTTCTCGGCGGCGGTACCGGTATGATCGGTGACCCGTCCGGAAGAACAGATATGCGTCAGATGATGACAAAAGAAACCATCCAGCACAACATTGACTGCTTCAAGAAACAGATGTCCCGTTTCATCGATTTCTCCGATGGTAAAGCACTGATGGTCAACAATGCTGACTGGCTTCTGGATCTGAACTATGTAGATATGCTTCGCGATGTAGGAGCACATTTCTCTGTAAACCGTATGCTGACAGCAGAGTGCTATAAACAGCGTATGGAGAGAGGTTTAAGCTTCCTTGAGTTCAACTACATGATCATGCAGAGCTACGACTTTTACATGTTATACCAGAAATATGGCTGCAATATGCAGTTTGGTGGAGATGACCAGTGGAGCAACATGCTTGGCGGTACAGAACTGATCCGTCGTAAGCTGGGCAAGGATGCATATGCCATGACGATCACTCTTCTTCTGAACTCAGAAGGAAAGAAGATGGGTAAAACACAGTCCGGTGCTGTATGGCTTGATCCGAACAAGACTTCTCCGTTCGATTTCTATCAGTACTGGAGAAATGTGGATGATGCAGATGTTATCAAATGTATGCGTCTTCTTACCTTCCTTCCGATCGAGCAGATCGATGAGATGGCAGCATGGGAAGGCAGCCAGCTGAATAAGGCCAAAGAAATCCTTGCATATGAACTGACAAACCTGGTTCATGGTGAGGAGGAAGCAAAGAAAGCACAGGAAGGTGCAAGAGCACTGTTTTCCGGCGGGGCTGACACTGCACATATGCCAACCACAGAACTCACAGATGAAGATTTTACCGAAGAGGGAACTATCGATCTTATCACAATGCTGATCAAAGCAGGCCTTGTTCCGACCCGTTCTGAAGGACGCCGTGCGATCGAGCAGGGTGGAGTTTCTATTGATGGCGAGAAGATCACAGACATTAAGCACGTTGTCGCAAAAGACAGCCTCACAGGTGACGGCATTGTCCTGAAACGTGGTAAGAAGAAATTCAACAAGGTTTGTGTTAAATAGGAGGAAATGATCATGAAGAAATACGGGGTAAACGAACTTCGTCAGATGTTTCTTGACTTCATGGAGAGCAAAGGACATCTTGTAATGAAAAGCTTCTCTCTGGTACCGCAGGGAGATAAGAGCCTTCTGCTGATCAATGCAGGTATGGCTCCACTGAAACCATATTTCACAGGTGCGGAGAAACCACCAAGAACAAGAGTCAGCACATGCCAGAAATGTATCCGTACAGGTGATATTGAGAATGTTGGTAAGACAGCACGTCATGGTACATTCTTTGAAATGCTTGGAAACTTTTCTTTTGGAGATTATTTCAAGAAAGAGGCAATTCACTGGTCTTGGGAATTTCTGACAGAAGTTGTAGGTCTTGATCCGAACAGACTTTATCCATCCGTATACCTGGAGGATGATGAAGCATTTGATATCTGGAACAAAGAAGTAGGAATCCCGGCAGACAGAATCTTCCGTTTTGGGAAAGAGGATAACTTCTGGGAGCATGGTGCAGGTCCCTGCGGTCCTTGTTCAGAAATCTACTATGATCGTGGAGAGAAATATGGCTGCGGCAAACCAGGCTGTACAGTAGGCTGCGACTGCGACCGTTATATGGAAGTATGGAACAACGTATTCACACAGTTTGAGAATGACGGAAATGGAAATTATACGACTCTGAAACAGAAAAACATTGATACAGGTATGGGCCTTGAGCGTCTGGCAGTTGTTGTACAGGATGTGGATTCTATCTTTGATGTGGATACTATCTGTGCACTTCGTAACCTGGTATGCGAGATCGCAGGCAAGGAATACGAGAAAAACTATCAAGATGATGTTTCCATCCGTCTGATCACAGACCATATCCGTTCTGCTACATTTATGATCTCCGATGGTATCATGCCGACAAACGAAGGCCGTGGATATGTACTTCGTCGTCTGATCCGTCGTGCTGCCCGTCACGGACGTCTTCTGGGAATCAAGGGAACCTTCCTTTCAAAACTCAGTGAAGAAGTGATCAACGGTTCCAAGGCAGGTTATCCGGAACTGGAAGAAAAGAAAGAATTTATCTTCAAGGTTCTGACAAACGAAGAAAATCAGTTTAATAAGACCATCGATCAGGGCTTACGCATTCTTGCTGATATGGAAGAAGAGATGAAGGCAGCCGGAGAAAAGACTCTTTCCGGAGACAATGCATTCAAACTGTATGATACTTATGGATTCCCTCTTGACCTTACCAAGGAAATCCTTGAGGAAAAGGGATATGGAATTGATGAAGACGGTTTCCAGAAGGCTATGGAAGAGCAGAGAGTGAAGGCACGTACAGCACGTGAGGTAACTAACTATATGGGAGCTGATGCTACTGTATATGATGAGATCGATGTCAATGTAACCACAGAATTTGTAGGTTACGATCATCTCACATACGATTCAGAGATCACAGTTCTTACGACAGAGAAAGAGATTGCAGCTTCTTTGATGGAAGGTCAGAAAGGTACTGTATTTGTAAAAGAAACACCGTTCTACGCTACCATGGGTGGTCAGGAAGGTGACTGTGGTGTGATCGAGACTGCAAATGGCAGATTTGTGGTAGAGGATACCATCAAGCTTCGTGGCGGTAAATTCGGTCATGTCGGACATATGGAATCCGGAATGCTTTCCACAGGGGAGACAGTAACTCTTAAAGTCAACGAACAGGCACGCCGTGATACAGAGAAAAACCACAGTGCAACACATCTTCTTCAGAAGGCACTTAAAACAGTTCTCGGTTCTCATGTAGAACAGAAGGGTTCTCTTGTAACTCCGGACAGACTTCGTTTCGACTTTGCACATTTTCAGGCAATGACACCGGAAGAGATCGCTCAGACAGAAGCACTTGTAAACAAAGAAATTCAGGCGGCTCTTCCTGTAGTGACAGACGTTATGGATATTGAGGAAGCCAAGAAATCCGGAGCAATGGCTTTGTTTGGTGAGAAATACGACCAGAAAGTACGTGTTGTATCCATGGGAGATTTCTCAAGAGAGCTCTGTGGTGGTACACATGTCAAGAATACAAGCACTATCATGCTTTTCAAGATCGTTTCTGAGGCTGGTGTTGCAGCAGGTGTACGTCGTATCGAGGCACTGACAGGAAACGGAGTTATTGAATATTATAAGAAACAGGAAGCTATGCTGCATGAGGCTGCCAAAGCTCTTAAGGCTCAGCCGGCAGAAGTTGCAGAGAAGATCACACATCTTCAGGCAGAAGTAAAATCTCTTCAGAGCGAAAATGAATCTCTCAAGAGCAAACTGGCACAGGGATCCCTCGGCGATGTTATGAACCAGGTTGTAGAGGTTAAGGGAGTGAAGCTTCTTGCTGCCAAAGTAGAAGGTGTTGATATGAATGGACTTCGTGACCTTGGCGACCAGCTCAAAGAAAAGCTTGGAGAGGGCGTTGTTGTTCTTGCGGCTGTAAATGGCGGCAAAGTAAACCTTCTTGCCATGGCTACCGATGCAGCACAGAAGGCCGGAGCACATGCTGGAAATCTGATCAAAGGTGTCGCAGCGATCGCAGGCGGTGGCGGCGGCGGACGTCCGAATATGGCTCAGGCCGGCGGAAAGAATCCGGAAAAAGCACAGGAAGCAATCGATGCAGCAGCAGGAATCCTGGAGCAGCAGATTCACTAAAAAACACGAAAATTGACGGAAAAGAATTTTTTTCTAAAATTAGCCAAAATATATGTTGACGAATGTTATCACTATGTTATATAATAACACTCGTGCAAGAAAAATACCCAGACAGTTGTATTTTAGCACAATCTACAACTGGAGGGAGGTTAGGTGTGAGTCTATGTCAAACGTTATCGTAAAAGAAAACGAGACTTTAGATAGCGCTCTTCGCAGATTCAAGAGAAGCTGTGCTAAAGCAGGTATCCAGCAGGAAATCCGTAAGAGAGAGCATTACGAGAAACCAAGTGTTCGTCGTAAGAAAAAATCTGAAGCCGCAAGAAAACGTAAATATAATTAATTGTGCGCAAAAATCCCTGGCGATATATCCGTCAGGGATTTTTAAGATTTTACCGGAATAAATAACTTATAAGAACAGGGGGCAGCAAAGGTACAGGATGAGTTATGTTATGCGTTTTTTAAAAAAAATTCTTAAACTTCTGTTTAATAGAATTTTTTATGTTGCAGCTGCCCTGTTGCTCCAGCTTGGCTGGCTTTTGATCATGGCATGGAGGCTGGCGGCATATTCAAAATATATTTCAAATGCGATTGCAGTCATCAGCATTCTGGTCGTACTCTGGATCGTTAATAAAAAGATCAATCCATCCTATAAGCTTGGCTGGACGATCCTGATCCTGACAGTGCCTGTATTTGGCGTACTGTTGTATCTGCTGTTTGGAAAGTCAAGAATCGCGCAGGCGATCCAGTACAGATACGCCCAGGTTCAGGAAGAGAGTCTTCCTTACATGAGGCAGGATGAGAAAACCTTCGAAGAGCTCAAAGAACAGGGAGAGAGTGCGGCAGTTCAGTCCAGATACATTCATCGGTATTCCGGCTTTCCGGTCCATGGCAATACAACGGCAGAATATTTTCAGGTCGGCGATGATATGTTTCCGGTTCTGGTACGGGAGCTGGAGCAGGCACAGCATTATATTTATATTGAGTATTTTATCATCAATGACGGTGTGATGTGGAGAACAATCCTTGATATTCTGGAGCGTAAGGCGAAGGAAGGTGTGGATGTCCGCCTGATCTATGATGGATTTGGCTGTCTTACAACGCTCCCGAACAGATATGACAAGATTCTTCAGGAAAAAGGCATCAAATGTGTGATCTTCAATCCGTTCCGGCCGATCTTGAATATTGTTCAGAATAACCGTGATCACCGTAAGATCTGCGTGATCGATGGCAAAACAGGTTTTACCGGTGGAATCAATCTTGCAGATGAGTACATCAATCAGAAGGAGCGGTTTGGGCACTGGAAGGACACTGCAGTCATGTTGAAAGGTGAGGCTGTCTGGAATATGACAGTCATGTTTATGCATATGTGGAGTGTGGTCAATGGTTCGAGAACTCCTATGGAGCATGAGCTTCATATGCCGCACAGATACCATCCGGAAGCCTTTGAGGAGGATGGTTTTGTACAGCCGTACAGTGATACTCCTCTGGATGGAGAAGTGCTTGGTGAGAATGTATATCTGAATATCATTAACCGTGCGAGAAAATATGTCTATATCTGTACGCCGTATCTGATCATTGATAATGAGATGATGACGGCACTCTGCCTGGCAGCCAAAAGTGGCGTGGACGTTCGGATCATGACACCGGGAGTGCCTGATAAGAAGATGGTTTTTCTGCTGACGCAGTCTTATTATGAGCAGCTTCTTGAAGCAGGAGTGCGGGTTTATGAGTATCAGCCGGGCTTTCTGCATGCGAAATCGTTTGTCTGTGATGATGAGATCGCAGTTGTCGGAACGATCAATCTGGATTACCGAAGCCTGTATCTCCATTTTGAGAATGGTGTCTGGTTTTATAAGAATAAAGTGGTCGCGGATATTTTTCAGGATTTCAAAGAAACACTGAATTACTGCGATCCCATTAATATTGAATTTTGCAAAAACAGAAATATTCTGGTTCGTGGATTTCAGAGTATCCTCAGACTTCTGGCTCCACTTTTGTAGGAAATTTCGGCAGGAATGTGAGAATCCTTTATGGAGTGCATCGCATTCCTTTTTTGTTTTATTCAGGTATATTTTTGCAGGGAAGATTTTACAATAGTAGGGAGAAGTAAAAAGAGGTATCGCATGAAGCTTTATAAGAGGATAAAAAAGACGATATCTGTTTTTCTGTTATGCAGTATTGTGCTTTGCAGTATTCCTGTGCAGGCGGAAGAAAATGCGGTGGAAATTTCTGCTCCCGGAGCTGTATTAATGGAGCCGGAGACCAAAACCATTCTTTATGAAAAGGACAAAGATACCAGAAGAAGTCCGGCAAGTGTCACAAAGATCATGACACTTCTTCTGATCTTTGATCATCTGAAAAGTGGAAATCTGCATCTTACCGATACGGTGACGACAAGTGCACATGCCAGATCCATGGGTGGCTCCCAGGTGTTTCTGGAAGAGGGAGAAACACAGGATGTGGAAACCATGATCAAATGCATCGTAGTGGCTTCGGGCAATGATGCGAGTGTTGCGATGGCAGAGCATATCGCGGGCAGCGAGGAGAGCTTTGTGAAGGAGATGAACAAAAGGGCGGATGAGCTGGGAATGAAGAATACACATTTTGTTGACTGCTGTGGTCTGACAGATTCCGATGATCATTATACGACGGCGTATGATATTGCACTTATGAGCCGGGAACTGATTCTGAACTACCCGGAGATTTTTGAATATTCTTCTATCTGGATGGAAAACATTACGCATGTCACAAGGCAGGGCAGCAAGGAATTCGGACTCACCAATACAAACCGCCTGATCCGGACCTATCCGGGATGCATCGGACTTAAAACAGGAAGCACCAGCAAAGCCAAATTCTGCCTCAGTGCGGTGGCAGAGAAAAATAATCTGATGCTGATTTCTGTGATCATGGCGGCACCGGATTATAAAGCCAGACTGAAAGATGCGGCAGCACTTCTGGACTATGGGTTTGCCAGATGCAGTCTTTATGTAGATGAAGAGGGGGTAAAACTTCCGAAGCTTCCAGTCAGAAAAGGAAAAAAAGAAGAAGTCTCTCTCTCCTGTCAGGGGATTTTTCGCTATCTGGATACAGACGGGCGGGATTTTTCTGAAGTGAAAAAAGAAATGAAGATTCCCCAAAAGACGGAAGCTCCGGTTCAAAAAGGGGCGAAAGCCGGAGAAATCATTTATTCTGCCGGAGGCAAGGAATTTGGACGTATGGAGATCGTTTACGGAGAAACGGTTGAGCGTGCCGGGTATTCAGACAGTCTTGGTAAAGTTATAAATTATCTGTGGTTGATGCAAAGTAACTGTTCACAGGTAATATCCCGCGAGGTGTTTTGCCATGAATATGGCAAAATCCCGAGACATACGGGGCAAAATGCCATCACCGAAGGTGATTTGGAATGCATTTTGACCAAGTTACTGCGAACGAAGTGAACAGTAACGATGCAAAACCACAGGCGGAGTGAGCAGTAACAATCTTTTGACAAAGAGACTCTGTGAGAGTTATAATAATACTCGAATGTGTAAGCAAAAACTAGGAGAAGAAAACTATGAAAGAAATCAGAACAGTAGATGCAGTTGGGCAGATTCTGTGCCATGATATCACACAGATCATCAAAGATCAGAAAAAGGGAGTTTTATTTAAAAAGGGGCATGTTGTAAGAGAAGAAGATATACCGGCGCTTCTTTCGGTAGGAAAAGAGCATCTTTTCGTGTGGGAGAAGAAAGAGGGGATGTTGCACGAAAACGAGGCGGCCGAGATCCTCTATAAGATCTCAGCAGGAGAGCATATGCACGGAAGTGAGATCAAAGAGGGTAAGATTGAGCTGATCGCAGATTGTGACGGTCTTCTCAAGATACGCAGAGATGCACTGCAGGCGGTGAATTCTCTGGGAGAAATGATGATCGCGTCCAGACATGGCGATTTCCCGGTCAGAAAGGGAGATAAGATTGCAGGAACCCGTATCATTCCGTTGGTCATCGAAAAGGAAAAGATGGATCGCGCAGAGAAAGTAGCAGGAGAGACACCGATTTTTTCCATTCTTCCGTTCCGAAACAAAAAAGCGGGGATCGTTACCACCGGCAGTGAGGTACAAAAAGGACTGATCAAGGATACTTTTACACCGGTGCTCAGAGAGAAGCTTGATGAGTATGCCTGTTCGGTTGTCGGTCAGACTACTCCCGGAGATGACAGAAAACAGATTACAGAAGATATTCTGAACTTTATCAGAGAAGGTGCCGATCTTGTGATCTGCAGCGGAGGAATGAGCGTGGATCCGGATGACCGTACACCGGGTGCGATCAAGGATACAGGAGCGGAGATTGTTACTTACGGAGCACCGGTACTGCCGGGGGCAATGCTTCTTCTGGCTTATTATAAGACAGAAGACCGGACGGTTCCGATCCTGGGACTTCCGGGATGTGTAATGTATGCCAAAAGAACAGTCTTTGATCTGATCCTTCCGCGCGTTATGGCAGATGACAGAATCTGTGCGAAAGAGATTTCTGCCTATGGGGAGGGCGGACTTTGTCTTAACTGCCAGACCTGTACATTTCCAAACTGTGGATTCGGCAAATAAAAACATGAAGGAGTCACATGAAGACATTCAGAACCAGAACCTATGAGATTCATTCCAGAAAACTGAAAAGTGGACAGAAAGTAAGATTTGCCTTTCTGACAGATCTTCATGGTATGACCTATGGCAATAACCATCAGTATCTGTATGAGGAGATTCTTCGGCAGAAGCCGGATGCTGTGCTTGTTGCGGGAGATATGATCGTAACCAGAGAAAAAGAAACACTTCAGACGGCGGCAGGACTTCTGGTCCGTCTGAGTGAACGTGTTCCGGTTTTTTATGCACTTGGAAATCACGAGTATAAGATGCTTCTGAATCCGGAGGTCAGGCAGCAGTATCTGAATTATGAACGTCTGCTTACCAGTGCAGGAGTCTGCTTTCTTCATAATGAGCACATATTTTCAAGGTTTGGGGGAACGGATTTTATATTTTATGGACTGGAGCTTCCAATCGAATATTATCATAAGCCGAATTCTCCGGCACTGAGTCTCACTGCCCTGGAAGAGTTAATCGGAACACCCTCGAAAGCGGGAATACATATTCTGCTGGCGCATAATCCAAAATATGGGAATACCTATCTTTCCTGGGGGGCAGATCTTATTCTGTCAGGACACTACCACGGGGGGATTTTGCGCTTCAATGAGAATCACGGACTGACCTGCCCGCAGTACCTCCTTTTTCCTCCGTACTGCTGCGGCAGATTTCAGAGCGGCAGAAGTACGATGATCGTCAGTGCCGGCCTTGGGGAACATACGATACCGATACGGCTTCATAATCCACGGGAGCTGCTTGTGATCGAATTTTGCCCGACAGAAAGAAAGTCCCATAAGACAGGAAGGAAATTACTATATGGCAATACCGGTAAAGATTAATGTGTTTGAAGGGCCTCTGGATCTTCTGCTGCATCTGATCGACAAAAATAAAATCGATATTTATGATATCCCGATCGTAGAGATCACAGATCAGTATATGGAATATATCCACTCCATGGAAAAAGAAGATCTGGGGATCATGAGCGAATTTCTGGTCATGGCGGCAACACTTCTTGATATCAAGTGCAGAATGCTTCTTCCGAAAGAAGTGAACGAAGAGGGCGAGGAAGAAGATCCGAGAGAGGAACTCGTCCAGAAGCTTCTGGAATATAAGATGTACAAATATATGTCCTATGAACTGAAAGACAAAATGGACGGGGCGGTAGGGGTGTTTTATAAGCAGCCTACGATCCCGGCAGAAGTGATGAAATATAGAGAGCCGGTAGATCCGAGGGAACTTCTGGCGGGACTTACCCTGGAGAAACTACATAGCATTTACCAGTCGATCCTTAAGAAACAGGAAGATAAGATCGATCCGATCCGAAGCAGATTCGGGACGATCGAGAAAGAAGAGGTCAGTCTGTCCGAAAAGATGCTGGAGATGAAGGAATATGCCGGAGGCCACAGGAAATTCAGCTTCCGGCAGCTTCTTGTCGGTCAGAAATCAAGAGTGCAGCTGATCGTAACATTTCTGTCAATTCTGGAGCTTATGAAAATGGGATATATTCATGTGGAACAGGATGCATTGTTTGATGATATTCTGGTAGAGGTGGTCCGGGAGCCGCAGGAGTGGACACATCTGACAGAGTTTGCAGATGAGTAAAAAATAAAGATTGAGGAATTATATGGAGATAAAGAAACTAGAAGCGGCGATAGAGGCGGTTTTGTTTACGATGGGAGAGTCTGTGGAATTGTCTCAGATCGCGGGTGCGATCCAGCAGGATAAGGAAACGACAAGAAAAATCATTCATAATATGATGGACCGTTATCAGGCGGAGGAGCGCGGGATTCAGATTATTGAACTGGAGCAGTCCTATCAGATGTGTACAAAGAAAGAATACTATGAATGTCTGATCCGTCTGGCTCTGCATCCTAAGAAGCCGGCATTAACAGATGTCATGCTGGAAACGCTCTCGATCATTGCGTACAAGCAGCCGGTCACAAAGGCAGAGATCGAGAAAATCCGAGGTGTAAAATGCGACCATGCAATCAACAAGCTGATGGAGTATGAGCTTGTAAGAGAACTTGGACGACTGGATGCCCCGGGGCGGCCGATCCTTCTTGGAACTACGGAAGAGTTTCTGCGCTGTTTCGGTGTACAGGGACTGGATGAGCTTCCGACTGTGGATCCGGTCCGTTTGGAAGATTTTAAGGCAGAAGCGGAAGAAGAGATACAGCTTCGCCTGGATGTTTAGGAGGAAATTAAAATGCCTACGACGTATGCACATGATCTGTTCGGCAAGAAGATTTATCACGAACTTCCGGTGGAGATGCAGACGGTCATCCGAAGAAATGTCAATCTGTACAGGATCGGTCTCCACGGACCGGATATTCTGTTTTATCATATGCTGAAACCGGAAGTATCCAAAACCGGAATCCGAATGCACAAGGAAATAGCTGCTCCTTTTTTTGAAAGAGGCATGGCACTTGTGCGGGATACACATGATGAGAAACTTCTGGCATATCTGCTTGGGTTCGGATGCCATTATCTTCTGGACAGTGCCTGCCATCCTTATATTGAGGATATGGCAGACAAAAAGGTGATCACGCATACCCTTCTGGAGAAAGAATTTGACCGGATGCTTATGCTGAAAACGCACAAAAATCCATATCATTACTATCCGGCGTGTGGTGTGATACCAAGAATCACGTATGCCAGAGTGATCCACCGGGCAATTCCGAAGGTGACCTCAGGTGAGATCCTGACTTCCTTAAGCCGTATGAAATTTATCACAAACTGTATGGTCTATGATAATAAAGGCAGACGAAAGAAACTCCTCACGGTAATTTCCAGACTCGCGGGCAGGAAGCTGTCTGATTCTGTGATGGAGTATTTTATGGCGAAGGATCCGGTTCCCGGAAGTGCAGTTCCGGTACACAACTTATATGGACTTTATGAAGGGGAAGTCCGGGAAGCACCCGGATATCTGGAAGAACTTTTTAATCTTTCCAGAGAAGACCGCCCTCTTTCCGAAAGATGGCACAGGACATATAGCGGTTGAATTGTTACTGTTCACTCCGTTCACAGTAACTTGGTCAAAATGCATTCCAAATCACC
>NZ_JAJBNQ010000030.1:0-50662 GCF_020538025.1 Blautia sp. MSK17_66 | reverse complement strand
CGAAACGCTCAGAGCATGTTTTACAGTGGTCAAAAGCAAATTTTTTTACTTTTTTCTTACGAGTTTTCTTGCGAGTTTTTTTAATGCCACTCGTAAGAAACTCGTAACATTAGATTTTTCAGTAAAGAAAAAGAGCATATGGAATTGAATCCATACACTCTATGATTACTGGAACTTTATTTCATTTTTAATTCAACAAACTTTTGTTTATCTCGTTCTTAAGTTCATCTTTATTCTCGTATGTTCTCACTATCGGAATCGTACTCTGTCTGTTCTACATAATCTGTGGAACAGTCTCGTTTGTACGGATAAAAAAATAAACTGAGCCACGGCTGTTCCAACACGAAATCAGCCGTGGCCTTATTTATATCATTTCACTCTTTTTTGAAATAGAACAACACCACAGCAACAACTCAAATCGACTTAAAATTCCAGACTATTCGCATTCAGCAAGAAATACTTCATTCCCATGATGACAAAACCTTCATCATTTCTCCAAGGCTTTTTGCTGCCATTTACAATGACGATCTTCTTGAAAGAGTCCGGGATATTACGCAGAGAATTGAACTCCTGCGTCTGTTTTTCTTCCGAAGTCATGTCATATGCAACCTGGATATAGTATCTCTGGTTTCCTTGATTCACCACAAAGTCAACCTCCAACTGCTTGCGAACACGTTTGCCCTCTTTATCCTTATCGAAGATATCCACGACACCCACATCAACATTGTAGCCACGGATCAGCAGCTCGTTATAAACAATGTTCTCCATGATATGAGTAGGCTCCTGCTGTCTGAAATTCAGACGTGCATTTCTCAGTCCCAGATCAGTAAAGTAGTATTTCAGATTTGCACCGATATATTTTCTGCCCTTAATATCGTATCGGCTTGCCTTGGAAATCAAAAAGGCATCTGTCAAATGGTCGATATGCTTGGAGATGGTTTTATTAGCATAAGTCATCTGACGCTCACTGGCAAAGGTATTGGCAATCTTTGAAGGATTGGTCGGTGCGCCGATTGCAGATGCAAGCACATCAACCAGAATCCCAATCTCATCCACGTTCTGAATCTTATTTCTTTCAATAACATCCTTCAGATAGACATTTGCAAAGATGTTCTTCAGATAGTCCGCTTTCTGTCGTTCGCTCTGGAAACTTACGATCTGCGGCAATCCTCCGTAGATCATGTAGTCATCCCAGGCATCATCATAATCACCGTCATAGACAGAATAAAACTCTGCAAAGGAAAGAGGATAGATTCTAATCTCATCACCTCTGCCACGGAACTCGGTCACAATGTCGCTGGACAGGAACTTGGAATTACTTCCGGTGACATACACATCAATATTGCTCATGCGTAGCAGGCTGTTCAGCACTTCCTCAAATCGTGGCATGAACTGCACTTCATCAAGAAGCAGATAGTATTTGCCATCGTCTTTCATGGCATCTTTGATGTACTTGAAACACACCTTAGGATCTCTTAGTTCCTCATTTTCAATACCGTCCAATGCAATCTCAATAATATGATCAACATCAACGCCGTTCTCCAGTAAGTATCTCTTAAAGATGGTAAACAGCAAAAAGGATTTGCCACATCTACGAATGCCGGTAATCACCTTTATCATTCCATTATCTTTTCGCTCGATCAGCTGCTGTAGGTAGGCGTCTCTTTTAATCTCCATCATTGCACTCCCCATTTCCGTGCATCTGCACACTTTTTAGTAATGAGATTCTATCACAGAACGACCTGAATTTCAATATGTATTCCCATTTTATGTGCATTTACACACTTTTATGTAATGTTGATAAATATATTTTCAGATTTTTTTGATTGCAGTGTCTATAATCGACTACTCCAATCGTTATTATAGGTAGACAACAAAAAGAAGATGGTTCCGATGTTTCATTAAATATGTTCGTTAAGCCTGATAATCCTCAGAGCGATTATCGCTATCAAATCTTTTCTCATCCACAGATATGATATGATTAGATTTATTATCATTCATTTCAGTATCACTAAGATTAGTATTATTAGGGTTTGAAATGTAAACTTCTTGAAGTTTGATTTTGGGACTTCATGAAGTTTGAATTGTAGACTTCTGTAGGTTCCTCATTTTCCACAGAAGTTTGTTTTTTAAACTTCTTTAATTCCTCTTCAAATTTTTTCTCATCTGTTTTCTCAGACATAAAGGTTTTCACGTAGATGACGTTCACCTTTCCAAATCCCTGTCTTCGTTTCTCAATCAGACCAATTCCTGTTTCGTCATCCAGTTCTCTCATGGATTTGATGGCTTTATTTCTGCCACAGTTCAGTAATTCCATGATATCTTCGATGGAAAAGTAGATATATGCTCTGTTTTTCTCGTCAAACCACTGATTCTTGATGGAAAGAGACATTCGATCTAACATCAGTCCATATAAAATTTTAGCATCGCTTGATAAATCTTTAAAGTAACTGTCTGTAAATAATGCTTGCTGTTAAACTTCCCTGTGGATCCGCGTCGATCAGCAACACTTGGTTTCACGTTATACCACCAGCTTACCAGCCATAACATGAAGTGCATTATTCTTGCTCCAACAACTATGTCAAAACCGACGGGCAGGAAAAAGGTAAAAACAGACAAACGAGATGCTGCCCTGATTGCACGATGTCTTGCACATCATGATTACAGCCCGGTACATATCCCAACGGAACAGGATGAGCAGGTGAAAGAATATATTCGGATGCGGCAGGATCACAAACTCGCATTGAAAAAGATCAAGCAACAGATCCTAACGTTCTGTCTTCGCCATAATTACCGGTATGATACTACGAAAAGCCATTGGACACAGGCACATTTAACATGGCTGCGCTCATTAGAGCCAGAAGGACTTTATCAGGAAATCCTCACCGAATATCTTGCCACCTATGATCAGCTGACTGACAAACTGGAGAGACTTGATAAGCGTATTGAGGAACTTGCATCAAAAGAAGATTACCAGGAAAATGTCAGTCATCTGTCCTGTCTCCTTGGTGTGAAAATCCAGACGGCCTTATCTACCCTTGTAGAAGTTGGCGATTTTAAACGCTTTGCCAGTGCCCAGCAGTTTGCATCTTATCTGGGGCTTACACCAGGCGAAGATTCCAGCGGTGAGGATCAGAACAGGCTCGGAATTACCAAAGCCGGAAACAGTCATATACGAACATTGCTAGTGGAAGCAGCCCAGAGTTATACACGTGGAAAACCAGGCTATAAATCAAAGGCATTGAAAGCAAGGCAGAAAGGAAATCCGGCTGATATCATAGCTTACGCTGATAAAGCGAATGAGCGCCTGAGACGCAGATACTATCAGCTGGTTCTGGGGCAGAATAAGAAGGCTAATGTAGCCAAAACAGCAGTCGCCAGAGAACTTGCCTGCTTTATCTGGGGCATGATGACTGACAACATCCATTAACAGAACGTCAATAACAAATATGGGAAAGAGGTGGTACTACATGGGAATAATTAAATATTTTAGAAAAAAATACTGGGAAGCAGCCATTTTCAGGGGTGGGCGGCGCATACCATTTAGCTGCGATGGCTTGACAGCTGTTCCTGATAGAACCTATGCACTGTTTACAGAAAAAGAATTGGAAAAAATTTACAACGATAGAAATGAATTTTATAAGAAGCTAATGCAGATGATTGATTCATATTAACAAAAGGTCAATCAAAATTTTATTTGTTACATAAATTAAAAGGTAAATATGTTCAAACATAAGGCCTCGGAATCTTAATGATTTCTGGGGTTTTCTATTATTGAGATAAGGCTATTTATAGCAATTTAAACCGAATTATGATAACATAAGGCAAAGATAAATCGGAATTTGTGGAGAGATTTCCTGAACTTTCCTTATTTTACGGGCTTTCCAGCCCCTTAGATAGTGAAATGATATGTATTTTCCCTTGTTTTTGCCCTTGGGAGGAATCCGCAAGGGAAATAAGGGAAATTTTATTTAGGCATTGCTCGCTACTTTATCAAGAAGTCTTGCGGAATCCCGCTTTGCTTTTCTTGTTGAGTGAGCGTAGATATTCATTGTGGTACTGACATCGGAATGTCCTAACAGTTCCTGTACATCTTTCGGAGCCGCCCCATTCGAGAGCAGGTTGCTGGTGTAGGTGTGTCGTAACTGGTGAAAGTGAAAATCTTCAAATCCTTCCAGCTTTTTTGATACTGACCTGCAAACAATGCCGAGTGTACTCGGCAGTTCCAGACTGCCATCCGGTCTGAGGCAGACAAAGGATATTTCTTTATAATCTGCCGGGACTTCCTGTGTTCCGTCAAGGTGATGGTATTCATAATACACCCTGTTTTTCACATGCACTTCTTTGTAGTAGTTGCGGTGGTAAAGTTCCCCGTACTGCATCCAGCTTTTCAGTTGTTCCCGTCTGGCTGCTTTCAATATTTCAGTCAGCGTATCTCCAAAATCAACAATTCTTACTTTCTTTCGCTTGGTTGTGCCAATTACATTTTTATGCTTTGCACCGTCATAACGGATACTGCGTTTTATGGTCAGGCATTGTTCTTCAAGGTTAATGTCCTGCCATGTAAGACCACAGGTTTCCCCGATACGAAGTCCTGCATAGTATGCAATCTGGATCGGCAGGATTGCAGGTGGATTTTTCTTTTCCAGATATTTGATAAGCCGTTCATAATCTTCATGTGAAATCGGTTGTGTGCCTTCTTCGACTTCATCATAGGAAAAGAGGTCAACTTCTTCTGCCTGTTTTTTCAGCTTAATATACTGCATCGGATTGAAACTGATTAACTGTTTTGGAAATACTGCAAAACGGAATGACTGCTGTAACACTGCGGAAAAAGAATGGATATAATCTTTGCTGTATCCTTTTCTTACTTTCCCGTCTGGAAACTCACCACCGAATGTAAGCAGATCAAGAAATGCCTGTAAATGTTCGGCAGTAACTGTTTTCAGTTTGCGGTCTGCAATCGGGTGTTTTTTGATACAGCGGATTGCACCAAGATAATTTTCCACTGTGCCGTTGCTGAGTGTTCCGGTTTTCAGTTCTTCTTCTGCCCACATGTCCAGAAGTTCACCTACAGTAAGATTATCTGCCTTTGCAACAAATTTCTTATCTTCGTAATCTTCCAGTGCCTTGCGGAGAAGTTTTTCCGTCTCACTTTTACTTTCGGTTCCGGCATATTCTTTCTGAACCATTTTGCCGCTTGCGTCCTCTACATAGAAGCGGTAGTACCATTTCTTTCCTTTCTTTCTAACAGATCCTTTTGCCATAATCGTATGTCTCCTTTCGATATCAGACAATCGGAACTGTTGAAATGCTTCTTGCGTGTAAGTATATCACAACTCCGGTTGCCTTACTATACCGTTTCAGAATCCTCATACATAACTTCGGATAAAAGATTTGCAAGCCTTTGTTCTGCTGTTTCCGGTTTCTTGGAATAGAGCCTTACAATATCTGCCATGTCATTGAATGCGTTGACAGTATGGGTAATCTCCCTGAGAAACATAATCTCGTTATATTCATCATTCGATTCAAACCCTAGTGTTTTGGCAATGTCCGCTTCTTTTGTATTGCCCTTGTAATTTTTGCAGGCATACTGGAACGAATCCAGAAACAGTTCATATTGTTTCAACATTAACAGCAGTAAGTCTTTGGAAAAAGCATCTTCTGTTTTCGTAAGGTCAAGAGGTAATTGTTTGAGAATATCCGTCATTGCATCACGAATCTGTAATTCCCTTTTATCCGTAATGTCTGTTTCGTATTCGTCTGTTTCTCCTCTGAGCCATTCCACAGATACATGTAGAGCTTCTGAAAGACCTTCCAGCACCATTTTCTTCGTATTGTCAATCGTTCCGGCTTCATATCTCTGGATTGTAGATGCAGTCACACCCATCTTCTCAGCGATATAAGGCTGTGTCAGATTCAATTCTGTACGGCGCTGTTTTGCCCTGCTACCGATCAGCTTGCGTAATTCTTTATCTTTCATGCTGATGTGCCTCCTTTTTCGGTATGTCATTACTATACCACATAACAAATAATATTGCAATATGCAATTCGATAACAAATAATACAATTTCGTAATGCTTGACAGGACGATATAAACACGTTATACTGACAGCACAAAAGAAATTGCATAATGCAATTTGCAAGGAGGTGGTCACATGACGCAAAGAAAGATTGCCTTATCTATTGAGGAAGCTGCGGATTACACAGGAATCGGCAGGAACACCCTGAGAAAGCTGGTGGAGTGGAAGAAACTTCCGGTATTAAAGGTCGGGAGGAAAGTCCTGATCAAAACGGATATGCTGGAACTCTTCATGGAAGCCAACGAGGGCAGGGACTTGAGGGATAAGGGAAATGTAAAAGCCGTCACAAGAAACGGTGCAACTTAAAAAGGCGGTTCCAAAAGAAACCGCCAAAGGTTCTATCAGACCGAAGCCATGATATACCTACACGCAAGCAGATTATACCATGCACTTCGTCTGACAGACAACAGGAAACTTATGTTTGGTAGAAAAAAGAAAGGACGATGATATTTATGGCAAGATCAACAAAGAGTTATGAGGAGCGTATGCTCCAGTTGGAAAAGAGAGAACAGGAAAGCCTTGAGAAAGCGAAACAGTACGCAGCACAGAAACGGGAACTGGAAAAGCGAAAGAAAGCTGAGGAAAGTAAAAAACGAACTCACAGGCTCTGTCAGGTCGGCGGTGCAGTGGAATCAGTGCTTGGCTGTGCGATTGAGGAAGAAGATATTCCCAAATTGGTCGGCTTCTTAAAAAGGCAGGAAGCAAATGGGAAATTTTTCTCAAAGGCAATGCAGAAAGAGCCAGTTACAAATACGGAGGAAGTGTAATGCCGGAGGGAGTGGAGCTTCCATTCCCCTCATAGCTTTTTCATGAAGGGCGCACTTATGGACAACCAGAGGTCGTCCGTATAAGTTTGCCACAGATGGCAACCGGTCTGCGCTTATGCTTGCCGGGCTCGTTCCGTCGGCGGGCATTTCATGCAGACCTGCTCATGCCGCAGGAGGCACTCTTCGCCAGAGGGGCGCATTCCATGCAGGCTGTTATGCACAGGGCACTCTTACGCAGAGGGCGTTCCGGCAGATACCATTTTCTTTTAGGAAAACGTTACCTGACGGAAATCAAAGCCGGATACGGCAGAAAGGGGGGAAACGGATCATGGCAATTTTTCATTATACAGTAAAGATTGTTGGACGCAGCAAAGGAAAATCCATCATATCGGCATCTGCTTATCTCAATGGCGATGTGATGAAAAATGAAGAAACAGGCAGAATCAGTTATTACACTTCCAAAAGAGAAGTTGTTTATACCAGCCTGTTGATGTGTGAAAATGCACCACAGGAATGGCTGAATGTACCTGCTGAAAATATCAGACGGTTCCAGAAATCTGTCCGATATAAAAGAGCAGATAACAAAGATGCTGCACTGGAAAAATTTAAACTTACTTTTCAGAAACAGCGTTTGTGGAATGAAGTTTTGAAGATTGAGAAGACCTCGGATGCACAACTCGGCAGGTCGTTTGAGTTTTCTCTTCCGAAAGAATGGAGCCGACAGGAACAGATCAAATATACAACGGACTATATTCAGAAAAACTTTGTTGACAAAGGCATGTGTGCAGATTGGAGCATTCACGATAAGGGCGATGGAAACCCGCATGTGCATTTACTTGTAACCATGCGTCCCTTTAATCCAGACTACTCATGGGGAAACAAAGAAGTCAAAGACTGGGAGTTTGTCAGAGATACTGACGGAAATATCGTGGTTGATGAGTCCAACCCGGACTGGTGGCAGGATAAAAAGAACCCTGACCGTCATGGAATCCGAATCCCGGTACTGGACGAAAATGGTAATCAGAAAGTTGGTGCAAGGAACCGCAAACAATGGAAACGGGTGCTGACCGATGCTACCGGGTGGAATGATCCAAAGAATTGTGAATTGTGGCGGAGCGAATGGGCGAAAGTCTGTAATGCACATTTATCAGTAGAGCAACGGGTTGACCACCGTTCCTATGCAAGACAGGGGAAATTAGAAATTCCTACAATTCATGAGGGTGCAGATGCAAGAAAAATTGATGAGAAGTTTCAAAATGGACAGGTACAGACAGCTTCATGGAAAGTAGAGGAAAACCAGATCATAAAAAGACAAAATACACTGTTGAAAAAGATACAGATCAGTTTCGGAAAAGTGTCTGGTGCATTATCACAATGGAAGGAGCGATTGAATGACCTTAGAAGAAAGCCGGGAAGTTATTCCCATGATGGAGTCAATGATAAACCAGATCGAGGAACAGCAGAAGCTTATGGCAGAGATGGTACAGGAATTGCAGAAACGGGACAGGCAGCTTCTGTCCTTTCAGGAGCAGAACCAGAGTTTGCAGATATTAAACAGCGAGTTATCCGGGCTGCTGAATCTTTTGCCAGATACAGAAGAACTGCTTTCCCAGATCGAGCAGCTGAAAAACAGAATCGAACAGTTGGAAAACGAGAATCAGCAATGGCAGAAATTAACGCAGAAGCTGAACAACGAGAACAGCTTATTACTGAAACAGAACAGCGAATTGCTGACCTTAAACAGCAGATAGAGAATGCGAGGGATATAGATGAGAGAATGCGTAAACTCAGAGAACGTCGGGCAGGTGGAAGAACTTCTGCTGATGACGGAACAGATGCAGGACGAACTGGATCAGAAAGACGAGACGATTATGGAACTGAACAGGCAGCTAAGCAGATTGCTGAGCTTGAACGAGAAATTGAACAGCGAAAACAGAGCCGAGAATATCGAAGCATTGCAGACAAGATTAAGGCAAACAGAGCAACAATTAACCTGCGAGATAGACAGCAGGAAAAGAGCCGACGCAGAAGTCGTGGCATGGAAATTTAAGTATGAAAAAGCGGAGCAGGCAAAACGCTATGCACAGACGCACCAAAAGACAGTAGATGTGCCTGTCGAGAAAAAAGTACCTTATGAGAAATGCGATAACTGTGACCGCACTGCTTACCAGAAAGCAAAAGAGAAATGCGATAACCGCAAAATCCAGTTGGAGAAAAAATATAAAAATATGACGGCTGGTTATAAAATCCTTATGTTCCTGCTGGCATGGTACAGCATAGCCACCACACTGTTTACTGCTATCCTCTCTCCAGTTTTCCTTAATGACTGCATCACTTTTTTCGGTACGATAGGAAAAGGAATGGTAAGCCTGTTTCAAGAATTTGTGACAGGCGCAGATTCTTTCGGACAGTTAAGCGATGGAATCTCAAACAGTGTCATTTCCGGGATTGTGTATTGGCTGATCGCAGCTATTGTTATGGGGATTTTATTCATAATAACAGGATTGATTATAGTTTGGATTGGCTATCAGGTTGGAAAAATCTACTGGAAATATTGCTGGGATATCATCAGTATTATGGTGGCACTAATGAGCATAGCTATCGCAATCTACTTTGGTGAGTGGATAAAATCTGTTATTCCGATAAACCTTATTGTGCTATTACTTCTTGTGCATGTGGTCTATATCGGAATCCGATGTTATGTGAAAGACTGGCAGGAAGAACGGGGATATTTTTAAAATCTAATTTGTTCATTGGCGTTATTTATATTTACTTTCATGCTAATATATATTATCATATTAGCATGAAAGGAGAATCTATATGACTCAATTTGAAAAATTAGATTTGTTATTGCGTGAATGTGGAGGGACAATTCAGACATTTCAAGTCCTAAATAATGGAATTAGTAAGTCTGTGTTTTATGCCTATGTGAAGGAACGAGGATTAGAGCAAGCTTCTCATGGTGTGTATGTATCACCTGATACGTGGACAGATGCGATGTTCCTTTTGCATTTGCGTTGTGGTCAAGCTGTATTTTCTCACGAAACTGCATTGTTTTTTCATGATTTAACGGACAGAGAGCCTTTGAAATACACCATAACAGTAAGAACTGGATATAATCCAAGCCGTTTGCAGGAAGACGGTTTTCAAGTGTATACAGTAAAAAAGGATTTACATGAAATAGGGATCACAACTATGCTGACATCATTTGGACATTCAGTTCCGGTTTATGATATGGAGAGAACGATTTGCGATCTGCTTCGCAGCAGGAAAAATATTGAAATGCAGGTATTCCAAGATGCATTAAAGCAATATGCGAAACGTAAGGATAAAAACTTACGGATGCTTATGAAATACGCAGCTATGTTTCATGTTGAAAAGATACTAAGACCATATTTGGAGGTGTTACTTTAGATGATAACAACGGCAAGACAATTAAAGGATTTGGTTCGTAATCTGTCAAAGAAAAAATCCGCAGATGCACAGATTTTGATGCGGAATTATATGATGGAACGTTTTTTAGAACGAATTTCTTTATCAGAGTATAAAAATCAGTTTATATTAAAAGGTGGGATGCTGGTGGCGGCAATGGTCGGTCTGGATGCCAGAGCTACTATGGATCTGGATGCTACCATAAAAGGCACTAATGTCAGTGTGGAGGATGTAGAGATGATTATATCCAAAATTATATCAATCCCTCTGAACGATGGTGTCTTGTTTCGGATCAAACGGATATCAGAAATCATGGAAGAAGCAGATTATCCGGGTGTTCGTGTAAGCATGGAAACAAAATTTGATGGAGTAATCACACCATTAAAGATTGATATTTCTACAGGAGATATCATTACACCAAGAGAAATCAAGTACAAATTTAATCTTATGCTTGAAAATCGCACAATCGAGGTATGGGCATATAATCTGGAAACGGTATTGGCTGAAAAACTGGAAACTGTTATTAGTCGAAACGTTACAAATACACGAATGAGAGATTTTTATGACATCTATATTTTACAAAAACTGTATGGGGAGCAACTTTCAAAAGATGTATTAAGGGATGCACTTGTTGCTACCGCTAAGAAGCGAGAAACATTAGAACAGATAGAAACTGAAGACATAGATGAGGTTTTTGACGAGATTCAATCCAGCTCTGTTATGGAAAATCTATGGAAAGTTTATCAAAGAAATTATTCTTACTCTGCTGACATTCCATGGCATACAATTATGAAATCAATTCGCACATTATATGAAATTATATCAAAAAATACATATAATGTATTGCAGTTCGCCAAGAACGTAGAAAAGCCGAATGACGGAACAACAAAACAAGGGAAGGAGTTGCATCATGAATAAAATCCTGATTATAGATGATGACAGAGAACTGTGTGCTTTGATTAAACGCAGCGTACAAGCAGAAAACATAGAAGCTGATTTTTGTAATACCGGGAAAGAGGGTTTACAGAAATTAAAAGAGCAGGAATACCAGCTTGTAGTGCTGGATGTGATGATGCCCGGTATGGATGGCTTTGAAACGCTGGAAGAAATCCGCAAAGAGAACAGCCTGCCGATTTTGATGTTCACATCCAAAAATGACAGCATTTCTAAAGTGCGGGGCTTACGAGCCGGGGCGGACGATTATTTGACAAAACCGTTTGATATGGACGAACTGATTGCCCGTATTGCGTCCCTCATTCGCCGCTACACCCGTTTTAATCATCAAGCCGGAGCTGTGCAAAAACTGGATTTTGATGGATTGCAAATTGACCTTGAAAATCGTTCTGTTACGACGGAAAATGGCACTTTTGAACTTCCACCAAAGGAATTTGATCTGCTCCTGTACTGTGCAAAGCATCAAGGAAAAATTTTGACAAAACAGCAGATTTATGAGGAAGTTTGGGGCGAAGAATATTTCTATGATGACAGTAACATTATGGCGATTATCAGTCGGCTTCGTAAAAAATTAGAAGTCAATCCTTCAAGCCCAAAGTATATACAAACGGTCAAAGGGATTGGCTACCGGTTTAATAAGGAGGTGTAGTCAGTATGGAAATCATTGTATTCTTGTCCATTGTGATTGCTGTTGGGGCTGTATTGACTTCCATCGTTCTCGTTCGGCGTGTAAAAAAACAAATAGCAGAAATGACCGATGTGCTGGTTGATGTGAAAAACGGAAATGGCAACCGGCGTATTCTATCTGCAACAAATGAACTGACAGCACCTCTTGCCTATGAAATCAACGAGATCGTTGTGGCCTATGAAAGCAGACTTTCAACTGTACGGCAGACAGAAGAAACCAACCGCCAGCTTATGACGAGCCTTTCCCATGATGTGCGAACGCCCCTTACTACTCTGATTGGGTATCTTGACGCTGCACACAAAGGACTGGTCACAGGAAAAGACCGGGATGATTATATTGAAACCGCCCGCCGGAAAGCCCATGATCTGAAAGAATATATTGATGTACTCTTTGACTGGTTCAAGTTAAATTCAAACGAGTTTGCTTTGGAAATCCAGAGCGTTGAGGCCGCAGAGCTGACAAGAAATATCCTCATTGACTGGATACCGATTTTTGAGGATAAACAGGTTGAGTATGACATCGATATTCCCGAACAGCCTGTCCGGGTAAGATTGGATATGGACAGCTATATGAGGATTGTCAATAATCTCATTCAAAATGTAATCGCTCACAGCCATGCAGACAAAATCAAAATTGCCCTGTCAAAGAAGGAAAATAACATGGAGCTGCTGCTGGCGGATAATGGAGTGGGAATTGAGAAGGAAGATTTGAAACACATTTTTGAACGGCTCTATAAGTGTGACAAAGGACGGTCTGAAAAAGGAAGCGGTCTTGGTCTTTCTATTGTCCATCAGCTTGTAGAAAAGATGGGTGGGAGTATAACAGTTGAAAGTTTGCCGGGAAAAGGAACTGAATTTATGTTGCTTTTTCCTTTGGAGAGTTAAGCGGGTTCCCGTCTTTATGGCGGGAGCCTTTGTCATTTTACTGGATTTCAAATTGCAAGGTTAATGCAAGGTTGCGGCAAGGTTAATGCAAGGTTGGCATGATAGAATACCTTACAGAACAGGAGGTTTTGAATATGGATACAAATTATATCATTGAAACAAAAAATCTGACGAAGCAATACGGCTCACAAAAGAGTGTGGCTGACTTAAATATCCATGTGAAGCGTGGGAGAATTTACGGTCTGCTGGGCAGAAACGGAGCCGGAAAAACCACTACCATGAAAATGCTGTTGGGCTTAACGAAGCCGACTTCCGGGGAGGTCAAAATCTGGGGAAAGTCTTTGCAAGGGAATGAAAAGAAGCTGTTGCCCCGTATCGGAAGCCTGATCGAGTCCCCCGGTTTTTATCCCAATCTGACCGGCACAGAGAACCTGCGTATCTTTGCTACTCTGCGGGGCGTACCAAACAATCATGCTATCAAAGATGCTCTGGATCTGGTAGGACTGCCCTACAAAGATAAAAAGCTCTTTTCACAGTATTCTCTTGGTATGAAGCAGCGGCTTGCCATCGCCCTTGCCGTTATGCACGATCCGGAGCTTTTGATTTTGGATGAGCCGATCAACGGCCTCGATCCCATCGGTATTGCAGAAGTACGCTCCTTTATTCGGGAGCTTTGCGACGCAAGAGGAAAAACTATTTTGATTTCCAGTCACATTCTTTCGGAGATTTCTTTGCTGGCTGACGATATTGGAATTATCGACCACGGCGCGTTGCTGGAAGAAGAAAGCCTTGCTGAGCTGGAGCAAAAAAGTAGTAAGCATATCCGTTTTATGCTCTCTGATACTGCACAGGCGGCAAGAATTTTGGAACGCAATTTCCATGAAAACCATTTCTCCATACAGGACGACCACAATCTGCGCCTGCACAACCTTGATCTGCCTGTGGGGAAAATTGTAACTGCCTTTGTAGAAAACGGATTGGAGGTATCGGAGGTGCATACTTGTGAAGAAAGTCTTGAAGATTACTTCAAGCGTGTGACAGGGGGAGAAGGAATTGCTTAAACTAATCAAATGCGAATTTTTGAAATTAAAACGGAAGCCATTGGTATTTATTTCCCTACTGCTTTCTGTTTTCATGCCATTGGCTTATGCTTTCTTTCTGGCAGATGTAAACACTGATGTGGATGCTGTAAATGGAGTGATGTCCAGCCTATTCCAGCTTAGTGCATATTTGCTTTTGATGCCGCTTCTTGTGATACTGGCTTCGAATCTGTTGTTTGAGGAACTTGATAATGACACACTGAAAAACCTTGTTACCGTACCGGTAAATAGAACCAAGCTGGTGCTGTCCAAGATGCTGGTTTTACTGTTGTTTGCCGTTGGCTTTATGGCAGTTGGAGGATTGGTAAATCTTGCGGTTTTGTTGTTTCAGGGTTGGGAACCGGTTGGGTTTTGGACCTTGTTTGGCGTTGGAATTGAAGAAGGGCTGATTATGTGGGTGGGCGCACTTCCCTGTATTCTGCTCGTTGTTCTTCTTAATAAAAACTATATCGTGTCTGTCGTGATTACCTTTTTCTATACGATTGCGAATTATATCCTTTCCATGAACGATATGTTTCTCACACAGCCTTTTGGTTTGAACATAGGAACCCTGTTTCCGGGGCCGCTGGCCTTCCGCTGGACATTCCAATTTTATGACCAAAGCCAGACCAGTGTGGAGTTAGCAGATTTGTTGGAACGGGTCAGTCCGTATTTTCTGAATGGTGTTCAGGTATTCGGTGTGATTATTGTGGAAGCCATTGTATTTCTTACGCTGATTGCATTTGTTTACCGGCGACAGGAAATCTAAGGGGGTGTGACTATGTGGAACTTATTAAAATCGGAATTACTGAAACTGCGCCGGTGCCAGATTCTTTTGGTAGGGCTGGTGGCACTTGCACTCTGTCCTTTGGTTCAGTATGGAAGTCAGTTGATTGTGGAGGCAGAGTACCGAAATCCAAATTATGATTTTTCTGCACTATTTGAAAATGTTGTTTGGGGAAACACTCAGATATTCCTTCCAATTTCACTGGTAATGATCGGAGGATGGCTTATAGACAGAGAATCCACTCATGATACACTGAAAAACATCATGACAATTCCTGTTTCTATGCCGAAAATGTTGGAAGCTAAGTTACTTTTAGTCGGTATGCTTGCAGTTCTGCTGGGAATATACAGCGTTGGCATTACCTTGATTACTGGATTGACGGTTGGATTATCGGGACTGACAGCGGAAGTGTTTTTTCATGGAGGTACGCAGATCGTGTTAGCGGCTCTGACGACCTATTTGGTCTGTATGCCGCTGATCCTGATTTTTGGGCAGATCCGAGGGGCATATCTGGGCGGTTCCATTCTGGCGTTCTTCCTTGGATACAGCATGTTGTTTTTCAAAAGTGGTATCCTTGCCAGCATCTATCCGTTCTCCGCTGCGCTGATTTTAGTGGGATTTGACATGAGTGAATATGCCGGAACAACCACATCCTCAACCCCTTTGTTGGCGGTCATTGGGGTTGGCATCATGGTTCTCTGGGCGGTGCTGTTGTTACTGATGTCCAGTAACAAAAAAGAAATGAAATCCCGTAAACAGGCAAATGCCAAGGGAAAAGGAAAGCGTGCTGTACGCAGGAAAGGAAGGCGATAGCTGTGAAGAAAATAGTTTTATCATTATGCCTGATACTATTGGGTGCTTCTATGCTTTCAGGTTGTACAAAAGACGAATTTCTCGATCAGTATAACAATATTGTTCAGTCTGCTGGTTCCATAGCGCTTACCGGAAATTCATCCTTACAAGGTACGAAAGAAAAAGGAATTGATGATTATACAGGAAGCTATACAGCCAACTATGAGGATTTTTCAGATACAGAGTATTTGTTCGGCGGAACTTCTATAAAGCGTGAAGCTGGTAAGGATCTGTCTATTGACTGCGCGCTGGAGGTTACGGAGGGAACTGCAAAAGTATTTTGGATTTCTGGAGCTGATGAAGCAGTCACTTTGTTTGAAACAACCGGAACATATAGTGATACAATTACACTCCCTGAAGGTGGAAACTATATCGGCATTGAATGTGAGAATTTCACTGGAAACATTGAATTAAATATTGAATAATACTCTGCGGGACGACGGCAAAAGAAAAAAAGCCGTCGTAGAGCAGACATATTTTTATGCCCATTTGAAACGGCGGCTTTGATTTTCAGAGCCGCCGTTTCTTTGCGTTTACACAAACCTATGATGAATTTTCTGGAAATATTGTAGCTAATAGTGATTTAAACGACTGTTGTATTTGTTTAAAAATCAAAATATTTCTAATGAGTCTTCCGCATCTACCCACATCTGTAGATTTCCATCAAGATATAACCTTGTATATTCAAGAGGGTCATCAATGGCGAGTGCGTTTAATGCACAGTCTGATCCAGGTGTAGTCTTTAAATTCTTTTCAGCTTCCCAGCAGTCAATGCGAAGCATATAGCCGGCACTGGTATAAACATCAATACTGTTGCACTGTGGATTGTATTCTGCAAATATTGTTCTCATCGTATCCCATCTCCTTATGATTCAATCGATCATTAATTGTAAAAATTAAGAAGCATTCCAATCAGTTCACCAAGTCAGTTTTATTTTGTGTTATACTATTTTATATAATTTTTTTGCCCTTGTATTTTCCCTTATCAGAGTTCGTAAACACTGGTGGGACGATATAACACAAGGGAAACAATAAGGGAAAACTCACCTGTGACAAATCCAGTGTTTTCAAGGGCTTGCGGAGAATTTAATAACAAAATATAACAGTTATTAAATCTCTTAAAACAGGTGAAATCTCAATCGGAATTTACAGGAGAAATATATATGGTTGGAAGAATTTATCATGTAGGACTAACGGTTTCTGATTTGGAACGCTCAATTGCATTCTACAGAGATGTCCTTGGGCTTGAGTTTCAAGGAGAGATTTTTATGTAAGGCGAAGAAACAGATAAAATGTTTCGTAGAGTAAATTGCAAAGCAAGGGTCGCTTATTTGAATGGCTCCAAGGCTGTTGAAGCACCGCCAGTTGAGCTGATTCAGTTTGTAAACAACGAAGTAAAGAAAGTTCCCTCTGATTTGTTTACAACATCTATCTCGGAAGTATGTTTCTACACAGATGATATTGATTCTGCTTACAAACATCTCGTAGATAATAATGTGGAGTGCTTGTCTGAACCGCAGTATTTCGATTTTAGAGCAGATGGATTTGGGGAAAGTAGAGCTTTTTATTTTAGAGACCCGGATGGAATCATTCTTGAGATGATGCAGCCGCTTTAATGAAAAATGGTAAGTACAGGAAAGCGGCAACTTTCAGTTTGTCTGGTTGTCCTTTGAGAGGGGAGAAATCCTCTTCTCAAAGGGCTTTTTCTATTTATACGGATATTCGCAAACTACAAGACAATCCGAAGAATTATCCGTGATTGCAATGATGAGCAGTTTTTGCACAGTGATGAACCTGATGTGTTACTTCCTCATTTTAGCTGCCACTCGCTTAGACATACATTTACAACAAGAATGTGTGAAGCTGGAGTAAATATAAAGGTCATTCAAGACGCACTCGGACATTCAGATATTTCAACTGCACTGAACATCTATGCTGATGTTACAAAAGAAATGAAAGCGGAAGAGTTCAAAGGATTGGATAGCTACTTCAAAGTATAATATTGGACTTCACATACAGAAAGAGAACATACAGAGTGTTGTGTGTTCTTTTTTTCGTTGGATAAAAAGAGAAATGCTTGAATGGGATATCTTTATGTATCTTTAAACGCCCAAATTAGAAATATTACTCTTCTTCACTCTTCTTCAACTTCGAATAATAACTATCCGCAGTATAAAGCGCCGCCACCGGATTATGCCCCAATACACGGTCTTTCGTCACTGCTGTCGTAGTCAGTGCCTCGGAATATTTGTAAAACAGACTGTCATGCCCCACACAAAGTCCGACCACAACATTCAGGTCCGTCTTCGCCTTGTTCAGAAGCTTTGCCTGCAGGATCGGATTACACATATTCACACCGACACCTTCGCAGCATTCCGGGATGCCGACCGATGTCTTCTTCTGTGTTCCGGCTTTACAGCCGACACCATACACCTCAAAGCCATGTCTGCGCAAGATATCTGCCAGGATACGGCTTTCTTTCAACAATCCGACACAGGTTGCGATCCCGATCTTTTTCGCATTAATCTTCTTTGCAAAATCCATGATTTCTTCGACACGGGTATGTTTGCAGTAATTCTCATACTCTACTTCAGCTGCAGCGATTGTTACTTTGCGGTTCTCGTCTTCATTGTAGCATTCCATAGCTTCATTTAGAACTTCTTCATCCATGTGTGTTGTCAGACAGAAATCCGGATAGGTTTTATCCATTTTGTTGCAGTTTTTTACTGCGCAGTCGATACAGGACATGTCTTCTTTTTTCATTTTTTCATTCTCCTTTTGTATACCTTGGTATCTACAGAGGCCTGCCACTGGCAGATTCTCTAGATTAAGCTTTACTTTGTAAAATATCCGCTATTTACTTCATAATAACAAATACTTATACTACAGACAATGGTTTTCCGTTTTTATTTTCTTATTTTTTGTAGTTCTTTTCTATGAGAAACGTTCCCCGATTCAGGATTGATTTGTCATGAATTGTCGATTCTGATTTTTGAAAAATTATTGAAAATTATCTTTTTAAACTTGAAGATATATAACAGTCTCTCTGATAGACCATCATCTTTGGATTTATACTATCATGTATAGGTTATTTCGTCAATCAAAACATTTATCCACTTCCCTCATTTCAATCCCAGCTCTTTCAATACCTCAGCCGAATACCAGCTACATGGAAGCCAATAAACCATGCAACAGCGGTTCTTTTATTCGCCAGTATATGCAATTTCTATCTCATAGCCGCCGTTCTCATAGTAGGCGTGGGAAAAATAGTATCTTATTGTTATTTCTGAAATATAAAATTTGAATCATAAAACTTCTTTCCCTCTCAAATCCATTTTTACCAAACCAACTACTAACAATCCAATAAAAATTGCCGTGTCCACAAATAACAGTACAACAACACTTTTTACCACTCCGAAAGTAAAAAGTATGGAGAAGATTTCCACTGACAACACAATAAAACACATATAATTTGTCAAATACTCTGTTATAATTTCTCCATAATAATTGTTCATCTGCAATTTCGCATGGGAATTTGCTCATAAATATTGTGGTAAAGTCTGGTATGTCTGTGGAATGGTTATGTTGCCGATAACAGTAATATTCATGCTTTTAGTGATTGGAAAAAATGAAGATTGTGTTGGGAGTATAGGAGGAATTATCTGTGGTGTTCAACTTATTCCTTTAATTGGGTCTATTCTCCCAACAGAAATAGCATTAAAAAAGAATTTTGATAAGAATGGAACAAGACGATAAATTCAAGTTTGCATATTTCTAAAAAAGATGTATGATATAAAAAAAGCTCAGGAGGTTCAAATGAAATCACATAAATACTGGTCTATCGGTGCGCTGGTTTCCATGATCGGAACTTGCTACACCGGCTATAAGAATATGAAATCAGCGCATAAATATTGTGCATTCAGTTCACTGATCTGCATGGCTATGGCCATTTACTCTGGTCATAAAATGATTTCTGGCAAATCCAGAAAAAAGAAAGAAACTGCAGCTGAAGAATCTGCGGAATAATAAGAGGAATAGGGGAGTATTCCATTATATATAAGCCTGATGGAAAGGGGAGATTCCATCAGGCTCTTTCAAATCTACTCTTCCGTTTCTGGAAAAGATGGCTTATATCGTTTGTTTGCAGACTGTGGCACTACGATTTCAAAAAAATAATATCCCATATACCGGAGAGCTGCTTTTTTCTTCCGATAAAAACTTGCCCGGCTCATCCCCAGTTCAAGCATAATTTCCATATCTGTCATTTTTCTATGCCTGCAGAAGCAGCCATAAAGCACATCATAATATTCTGTTCCAAAATTCGGCGTAAAATATTTTACCAGTGTCATTGCCCGGTTGACCATATCACAAAGTCCATAGATTAGAATGATATTGTTTACTTCTTTTTTCAGTTTTCCTAAATTCATGCGGTAATCATAGGCATCCATATACTGAAGGGCATAGGCCATATTCTCATTGATCTTTTCCTGACACTCTTGCTCTAATTCATCCAAAACCATCTGATTTTCCAAAATCAAATCCTGATAATTGTTCATCAGTGTTTTAATCTTTTCATAGTACAGATCCATTCTCTCTTCTGTATGTTGTGCTGCATTTAATGTAATTTCCTTAAACGATCTAATCGCATAATCTCTCTCTGTCATTATCAAAATCTCCTTTTTTCGTATTGAATCGTCTTTCTCTGACGTTCTACACTCCCATCCCTGTGATTTTGACGGAAGCTCAATAAGAATTATTCTTGAGCAGAGCCACATCTGCATGGACAATATAGTGGGTATATTGTTTCATGAACATAGATGTAATGCCCTTATATGTCAATCTGAAAAGAGCAAAAGGGAAAGGTCAGCTCTTCCGCAGATCCCATTTTCTTTCTTAAATCTTTACGCACTCTTGCGCTCCATAAACCATTTATCAAATTCATAATATAAATGGCATTCCTTACCATCTACCATTACTGTATACATGATTCCAGTACCACCTGCCTTACGACTCGCACATCGTTCTTTTGATTTTACTTTATCAATGATGTACTTCGTTCCATCTTCCCAGATAAATTCTACGGGCATCATAACACCATCAGTACTAAATTTTACGGTTACTTCAACATATACTTTATAATTTTCCAAAGAACTTACCTCCCATTAAAATATCCTACTGGATGTACCGTGTGGGATTTCTGTGCATCCAAACTTGATAAGACTTTATCCTGATACATAAATGCTCTCTGGACACTGTGATAACCAAACCGTCGTCTGATTTCATCTACTGCTCTGTCTAACTTCTCCTGTTTTTCTCGACGTTGTTCATTCATAAACAAATCTAACTGCACCGGTACTGTTCCCATTACCAGATCATCAGCACGAATGCCAAGGCTTCTGATCGGACGTGACCAATGATAATTTTCCTTGAATGAAAAGCCTAATCCCCCAGCTATGCTGGGGGATTAGGCTTTTCATTTAAAATTTTATTAAACCGACTAAAGACTCCATAGTTTGTGTGTTTGACTTACTGTTTATATCTATCTTCTCCTAAATATTTTTCTAGTCATTGCAATATAAAATTGCTTATACAGTCTCTCCCTTAAGAGTCCTGGTATTTTGGATAATATACAGAGCGACCGATATGACCATCATTATAGCGCACAAACCAATCAACAGATCTGATACCATCGGTGTAATGTGGAACCATATAATATGCACCGCTGCAGTTCCATATAATAAAAAGGTTACTATCTTTCCATGCCAGTCTGCACCATGTACTTTTCCTGTCTTTCGTATCACAAGACATCCACTGACTACCATATACAGCTCCTTACCTGCCATTATTACGATTAAAAGAAGCACATGCGGAAAACGAGTAAACAGACAGATTAACATCGCTGCCAGTGTCAGCTTATCAGCCACCGGATCAAGTATTTTTCCTAAATTACTAATCCTATGGAATCTTCTTGCGATATATCCATCAGCAAGATCCGTAAGACCAGACAGCAATAAGATTTCACCAGCTAACAGAGGATTTTTCTTTACACAATAACTCCATATAATTACCGGAATCAGACAAAGCCGAAAAAAAGAAAGAAGATTAGGAACCGTAATAATTCTATTCAAATTTTCTTCCTGATTCACTTCACTCTGCATGTACGGTCACCTCACTTTCCTTTTTTTTAGACATAAACCAATAAAATATAACACAAAATGCTAAAGCAAACACAACACCAAAAACATTTTGAATCACTCTAAGACTAACCGCTCCTTGTAGTCCATAAGTCTCTGCAGCAATGGCTAAAGCACCAAATGTGTTAAATACTGCCTGCCAGCCATATTGTGCTGAAAATCCTACACCAATTCCACCAAGAATTCCTATATATGCATAGATTGACGAAGGAAGCAGAAAATATAATACTGTAAAACATATAACACCTGCAATATTTCCGACAATCCTTTTACGGACTCTGTAGTGCATATCTTCCATAAACGGCAAAATCGTGGACATGGCCGCAATACCAGCCCACATTGCACGTGGCATATTACAAAGTTCTGCAATGCAAAGGACAATCGGTACGCATAAAATCTGACATATCTGCCATTTTGTTCTGGAAGAAGTGATATCAAATTCTTGTATCAGATCTTTCAGATTTCTTTTATAAGTTCTGTTTTTATGATTTCGATAAAATACGAAGCAGGTAAGTGCTGCACCTAAAGCCATTCCGACTAATCGCATCTGATAGCTTTTTCCCGTAACATCATAACCATATAGCAGCAGATACCCAAGAACCAATGTAGATTGATTAAACATAAATGGATTATGGCATCCGAACAGAATCAACACAGCCAGTGCCGCAATATTTAACAGCATTCCCAATACCGGTGAAAACTGATTTGCTAAATGCGGACATACAGTCATAATTACAAAGAACAAAGCCAAAAGCATCGTAGATTGTCCGGTGTGGATCCCCAGATCCGCATTTCTAAACACCATGAGACATAATAAGACTACTACACCTACAATGCTGTTCTCATTTCCAAATAGGATGCTGAAAATACTAACAAAGAAAAAACAAAATGCCATTGTAACAGCTATCTTCACCAGATATACCCACATATGATATAATTTTTCTTTTAGTGTTTCACTCTTTTTCAACAGGTTTTTAGAACCTGCCTGATTTAACTGCAACTCCTGATAAAATGTCATATAAATCCTCCCATCTTCTAATTTATCTTAAAACTATATAATCTCATCTTTCTGCTTTGGCAGCTCTATAACAAATCTGCATCCACCATATTCACGGTTTTCTGCTTTGATTGTTCCTCCGGCACTATCTACAATCCGTTTTACAAGTGCAAGACCTAGGCCATTTCCTTCTGCTTTATGAGATCCATCTACCTGATAGAACTTGTCAAATATTCTGGATTTTACATCATCCTCTATTCCTGGTCCTTCATCTTCCAGAATGAACTTAACAGAATCCTGTTCTTGTTTCAGAAACATCGTAATTGTCCCCTTTGAAGGGCTGAACTTAATCGCATTATCCAAAAGATTTATCCAGATATGCATAAAAAGTCCTTCATTCCCAGTATATTTAACTTCCTCCAATTCTACCTGAAAACCAATTTCTTTTTCTGTCCATTTTGTTTCCAATGAAAGAAATGCCTGGCGGATCTGTTCATCCAGACGATATTCTGTTTTTTTCATTGGTATATTCTGATTCTCTAACTTGGATAACAGCAAAATATTACCAACCAATCCGGAAAGTCTTTGGGTGTTAAATAAGATTTTTTCTACATATTCCTCTTGATCCGGAGACAGTTCTTCTCCCTGAAGCAGCATTGTATACCCTTCAATGGCATTAATCGGGGTCTTAAACTCATGAGAAACATTAGATACAAAATCCATCTGCAGCACCTCTGTTGCACGAAGTTCTTTTGTCATAACGTTAAAACTTTGATAAGATTCTCCAACTTCTGCTATACGGCTGTTCGTTTCCAAATGCTGTTCAAAATCTCCCTGAGAAACTTCCTTCATTGCTTTACTAAGCCTGGTAATTGGTTCCAGTAACTTTGCATTGATAAAGGAAGTGATCAGCCCTGCAATCAATGTATTGAAAATCAAAAGCCAGCCAAGCACAGGTATGCTACCAGGCAGATTAAAAAAATGATTCAAAAAAGCAAATAATAACGCAGATATGACTGTTGAAAATACGAGTGCCAGCCAGATTGCACCAGTCAGACAGGATCGGATCCGCAATCCTTTTTCTTTCTTTTGTTCCATTATTTTTTCACCACCTTGTATCCAATTCCACGCATTGTTACGATTTCAAAATCAGGGTTATCTTTAAAACGCTCCCTGATTCTTCCTATATGTACCTCTATCGTATGTGGGTCTGCCTCCGTCTCGTATCCCCATACTTCATCCATCAACTGTTGTTTTGTAAATGTTCTGCCTGGCGAAGCTGCAAGCTTATATAAAAGCAGGAATTCTTTTTTAGGCAAAACAAGACTTTCCTTATCAGTTGTAACCGTCATTGCATCATAATCAAACTCTGTTGAACCGATCACAATTTTGTGTTCATTCAGTATCTGTGCACGGCGAAGCAGTGCTCCGACTCTTAAAACCATTTCATTCACATTTACCGGTTTTACCATATAATCGTCACTTCCCGAAAGAAATCCCTGGCGCATATCATCAAAGGAACCTTTCGCAGTGATCATAAGTACCGGTATCTGATATCCTGCTGAACGGAGTTCCGACACCAGTTCATAACCATCCATAACCGGCATCATAATATCAGAAATGATCAGATCAATATATTCCTTATCCAATACTTCTAATGCCTGTGCTCCATCCGATGCACTTTTGACTTGATATCCATTCTTCTCAAGCACTTTTTGGAATAGCTGGCTTAATTCTTTATCATCTTCTACAATCAATATTTGAAACACGTTTTCCTTCCTCCTTATTAAAACAGATACCTTGACCATCCAAGCAGATGCTGTACCAAAAATATTTTTCTCTGACGTTTCTTTGTTAATTCGATTGGCTCTACATGATATGGATCACGATAGGTTCCATCTTCCAATACCTGGCGGGACACTCTTTCATATTCCATCATGCCCTCTTCCAACTGTTTATTAATATCTTTACTGCGAATTACAAGCATCAGTTCCGTATCCAGATATGCACTTCTCATGTCCATATTAAAGGAACCGATTACAGACAGATCATCGTCAATCAGAATACTTTTTCCGTGGTATGAATAACCGCCTTCATATTCCCAGATATTAATTCCTGTACTTAAGATTCTATTTCTGTTTTTCGCATAATCGGCAGCCCCAAATGGATTCCCATTATTCGCAACTGAATTTGTCATGATAGAAAAATCTGAAACGTTCTCTGCAATCTCCTCCCATGTATTATACATCATATCATTACAGATAATATATGGCGTGTGGATCTTCACACGATTTTTTGCATTTTTCATCAATTCTCCCAACTGATACCACACTACTGGTTCTTTGGAACCTGTGTGAATAGGATTTGACACTAATGTAATCTTTTCTGTCTCAAAAGTTTCGTCCGTATAATTGGTCTCGCAGATTCTTTCCTTATTCTCTTCAAAATATTTCTGATAGCTGTTCTGCAGCTCTAAAACTGCGTTCTTTACAGATTTTCTATTTGCCAGTTTTTTATTGTTATGAAAATAACCACAGTCTTCCTGATTCCATATGGTTTCAAAATACTCTGACAACTGGTTAACTGAATTTTCTTTCTCAGGTTCATCGCAAACCACTAACACGTCTCTGTCATAGTTCTTATGTCCCGGAAAATCACCCAGGAAATAATTGTATGTATTTCTTCCCCCAAGAATATATCTCTTTCCATCTGCAATCAGATATTTATCATGCATTCTACCCATCATTTTCCACGGTTTCAACGGATTGGCCTTATTATACAGTTTAATTTCAACATTCTCATGGGAAGATAATCCATAGAAATACGGATTTCCTTCCATATCAATCCAGCTCTCCATTCCATCTACTAACAGACGAATATGTACACCTCTGTCTGCCGCATCATGCAGTGCTCCTAAAATCAATTTTCCACTTTCATCGGATTGAAATGCAAAAGTAGAAAGAATAATTTCCTTTTTTGCATTCTTGATCAAACGCACTCTTTGTAAAAGCGCTTCTGGATTCTTTTCTATGATTACTGCCCGTTCTGTATTTTCACTGCATTCGTTCCATGACCCATTTTTTGTTTCTTTTTTGGTTGTATTGGACACTTCCGGCTGCTTTTTATATGCAACGCAGATTCCGAGCAATTCATAAAAAGCCACACATAAAAAAATTGCCAGTATAACAAGAAGGATTTTACATATTTTATGCTTTTTCATTGTACATCACCTGATTCCTTTTTATTTCATACTTATACAATACAAAGTCAATCTCAATTTAACCTCAACAAAATTTATTTTTCATAAAAAAATATGACCGGCTTCTTTTTAAAGAAACAGTCATATTTTTATTCTAATATATGAAGGAGCTTTTCTTACTCCGTTGTATTAATCACTATCCATGCAAAATCTTCTTTGTACAACAGACTGTTAGATATAGCAAAAACGGCCTTTCAAAAACAGTTAACTTCTAAATCAACTGTTTTTTGAAAGGTCGTTTCATCAGATTCTTATAGCAATCCAGCAAATAATCTCATAAATAATTGTCCCAGTCGCAAATATGCACTTCGTCCGGTTTGATATTGGTCTGTCACATCACGACATTCTCCCATCGTTCTTATCAGATCATTTTTTATTTCCACAACTGCCTGACAATCTGCCATAAAACAGCCGTTTTCAAAATGGTGATATAAACTTCGATAATCCAGATTAATTGTTCCACAAGTTGCCATACAGTCATCTGCCACACTCATTTTTGCATGACAGAAACCAGGAGTCCACTCATAAACACGAACACCATGTTTAACTAATCCATGATAAAAAGAACGAGTTATATTATAAATGAATTTTTTATCAGGGATACCAGGTGTGATAATTCTTACGTCTACCCCTCGCTTAGCAGCCAGACATAACGCATGCGTCATTTCATCTGTTATGATTAGATATGGAGTCATAAACCAACAATATTTTTCAGCTTTATTTATCATACTGATATAAACTTCTTCTCCTACTTGCTCATTATCCATAGGGCTGTCTGCATAAGGTTGAACAAACCCAGTTTGCTGTGCCGCATAATCATAGTGGAAAAGGTATTTACTAAAATCAGAATCATTAGCATCCTTATCACTTACTGCATTCCACATTTCCAAAAATGTCACCGTAAGCGACTGAACAGCATCTCCTTCTAAACGAATACCTGTATCTTTCCACTGTCCATACGGGTGTGTGTAATTAAAATATTCGTTTGCTAGATTATATCCACCTGTAAATCCGACTTTTCCATCAATAACTGTTATTTTTCTATGATCACGATTGTTCAAAAACAGATTTAAACCTGGCATAAACGGATTGAATACACGGCAATGAATTCCTATTGCCTCCATCTTTTTCACAAAATCTGTGTTAATAAAGCCTATAGAACCCATATCATCGTAGAATACTCTAACTTCCACACCTGCTTTTACTCGCTCTTCCAGAACATCTTGAATCTTATGCCATGCTTCAGCGTCTTCTATCGCATGATATTCCATAAAGATAAACTTCTGTGCTTTCTCCAAATCCTTAAGCTGTGCCTCTAATCCTTTCACTGCTTCATCAAAATACACAATATCCGTATTCTGATAGATTGGATACTGCGAATTTCTTTGTATGTAACTTGCTATATTTCCTGCTTTCGGAATTGTTTCTTTTATTTTGCTCAAACACTCCTGACTGTCCGGAAGCATTGGTAACAATTTGCTATCAATTTCTGCATATCGCTCACGCATTTTATGTGTGCCACCATTCAAACCAATCAACAAATACAGGCCTACACCCATAATTGGGAAAACTAGAATTAAGATGATCCAAGGCATTTTCATAGAGGATGTCTTATTTGATGCGTACAATCCCAAAACTAAGATCCCACTCAAAATCCTTGTAAATAAATTTATGATTTCTGCATATTCATTCAAGCGTGTTACGATAGTAATAATAAAAATCACTTCCAGAAGAATGCAGATTATGGAAAAACACAGCCGTTTTACCCCATTTTTTGTTTTTGCTTTGCCCTCTAAAGTATCTTGTTTCATATATATTCCACCTTCCTACTTGCTCAGTTTTCTCCCTAAATTTCGTGGAACATACCAATTTTGTCTTTTATTCTCTGCATTTCATTATCTGCTTCAATGATAGCTCTTGCAGAATGAAGTAATTCTTCACTTATCTCATCATAGCCAGGCATTTCTTCAATTCCTTTTTTATAGCGAAGTTGATGTTCCAATGTTGCCCAGAAATCCATACCATTAGTTCGAATCTGTAATTCTACACGCATAGGTGTTTTACCCTTAGCAAAAAATACTGGTATTTCAACAATCATATGATAGCTTCGATAACCATTCGATTTTGGATTTTTTATATAATCTTTTATTTCAATAACTTTAATATCATCCTGTTGGGTAATCAAATCTGATATCATATAAATATCGTCAATAAACGCACAAACTATTCGAACGCCTGCTACATCATTGAGATATGTCTGTATATTTTCTGTTGTAAATTCATATCCCATCTTCTGCAATTTATCGTAAATACTATTGGGCTGCTTAATTCTTGTTTTTATAAAAGAAATAGGATTTCGATTGTTCTCAACTGAAAATTCATCATCCAAAACCTCAAGTTTAGTTTGTATCTCCCTAATAGCACAACGATACATCATCATTAAATTATAAAATTTTGTAGCATTATTGAAAAACTGTAGTGATTCCGGACTGTTCATCCTGAGTTTTTTTACTTCATCTTTTGTCATGGAACTTTCCTTTCTACCTCATCCCTGATTTCAAAACATTATTTATTTTGATAGTTGATTCGTTCTCCTTGAATTACTGGATAACAAATCATTTTATCACTATCCAGATTTTCTACATGCATATCTACTGCACTGATCTGATGGTTTTCATAAGTATTGTAATAATAAATACCTTTTGTAACATTACAACACGACGTATACAATGTGATTTCATATTTTCCATCCGCTACTTCGCAACATCCTCGTTGCTGATCCACAGATCCGAGAATGTGGAAGAATTGGCTAACGCTTTCTTCCTCTGATTCACCTGAAATTGCATTTACCTTTGTAAAAGCTACACGTACAAAGCGTGAGGAAGATGAGAGATCTCCCGGAAGACCTAATCCTCCCATACCTCTACTATATGCATCAAGAGCCAAATTTTCGCAGAAAGTATTTCTGGGCTGTTTAGGAGATAAATACATATAATTATTTAGTTGAAACATCTGCTGTGGAAATGGCGGATTATTCGTAAGCACTCCTACTGGATTGTCATAAATATGCAAACCATCTGACATAGATTCTACCGTAATTGACTCATTCTCATCAGAAATGATCCAGTGTAATTGTGCTAATGGTAATTGCTCGCTGAAAGGAGTATTAACAATATTAATTCGTTCAAGAAGCTCGCGAACTTCAACTAAAGAAGAACACTGACTTAAAATCCACGGAATAAATTCAAACTGTGCAATATTTTCCACATCTGGCTTAAGCGCAGCATAAACAGCATTTCCGACAAAATTCAGTCCTGCCATTGCCACTCCTTTTTCATTCATAGCATCATAATACAAAGGATAATCCTCTGCAACATGAGCCATTCCAATAATTGCATAATGATTTTTCATATCGCCAACATGGCGAAAATTAAACGCATAATTACGTGGTGTAATTACTATCTGATCACCATAAGAGAATTCATAATCGAGGGTTCGTCCAAAGTAAAAATCTTTTGTTTTATAAGTTGCTGCTGTACACATGATCGTTTATCCTCCTAAATAGATTGAAATATGTCAATGAGTTTTTTCTTGAACAATATTATAGCACAATTCTTTTATTTTGTTCCAACTTCATACATGATCATAACATGTAAACTTTAAACTATTTTCCTAGATTATTTCTCCATCAGTTTTTCAAACCAGGTATTCATAGCTAGGATGAATTGACCTACGTCTGGCAATTCTTGCAGCATTTCGTTTAGGGTTTTGTGCTTCACATATTTCTGCACATACACCCAACAGGCAACGCTACTGGCTTCTGATACAATGTCAGCTATGGTTTTGCGCATAAGCTCTTCAAATTCAACAATTTCTTCTTTCGGAACAACATCATACAGTGTTGATGCCTGATGACTTATTTTTACTCCATTTTCATTTGCATCTTTAAGCAGATTCTTAACTTTTTCTCTTGAATTCTCCGGTACTTTCATGTACTCCCACATAAATGCTACCACATCGGCTGGTGTGTCTTTTTTTAGTGGTGGTAACTGAATATAATCATTGTTTTCGCTCATTTTCATATCCTCCTCACGATATAATAAAATCAATAATACGTTCTCTTGTCATGTCCAGTACAGTGTCCACGAATACTCCTGCAAACAGGATCAGATACAGAATTACACTCAGCGAAAACAGAAATGCAACCTGTACCCAGTCATGGTAACAGTATGCAGTTGCTATAATCAACAAAGTGAATATAAAACCAAGGATTCCCCTTACAACCGCATAAGTCTGTACTGTCATCTTCACTGCCAGGCCGATCACAAAAAGGATCAGCCATACCGGCAGTAATAATATCTTTCCAGCAAGTTTTAAAATAAACATGTACACCTCCTATCTTACCAGTCCTGGCATATCATGGTTCACCTCTGCCTGATAATACCCGTTCATCGTTGACGGTGCATTAAACAGGGCTGCTAATAAATATTTCTTGATGTTCTTCACCTTTGTGGTGTTACCACGCATACAGTGTAAGACATACTCGATATGTGAATAGGTCAGCATCAGAAATTTTTTCTTCACCAGTGATGCCGGATACCAGTTGCTGGCAATCAAGATCTTGTCATTTTTACACATCACAGTTTCTACGATCAGGTTCACGATTTTATCTACCTGTCGCATATCGTCATGATGGGTTACTTCCAGTGATTCATAATCAATGGTCTCTTTGACAAGGTTTTCATAAGCCTGATAATCCTCAGAGCGGTTATCGCTATCAAATCTTTTCTCATCCACAGATATGATAGGATTAGATTTATTATCATTCATTTCAGTATCACTAAGATTAGTATTATTAGGGTTTGAAATGTAAACTTCTTGAAGTTTGTTTTCTAAACTTCTTTAATTCCTCTTCAAATTTTTTCTCATCTGTTTTCTCAGGCATAAAGGTTTTCACGTAGATAACGTTCACCTTTCCAAATCCCTGTCTGCGTTTCTCAATCAGACCAATTCCTGTTTCGTCATCCAGTTCTCTCATGGATTTAATAGCTTTATTTCTGCCACAGTTCAGTAATTCCATGATATCTTCGATGGAAAAGTAGATATATGCTCTGTTTTTGTCGTCAAACCACTGATTCTTGATGGAAAGAGACATTCGATCCAACATCAGTCCATATAAAATTTTAGCATCGCTCGATAAATCTTTAAAATAACTGTCTGTAAATAATGCTTTTGGTATGCAGTAGAAGCTGAACTGATCAGCTTCGGTACCGTAAAAATAATTAAATGTCATTTTTTTCTCCATAATTTCCTCCTTTCATTTTCTGCTAAGAAGTCCTCTTTTTAAACTTCTTTGACTTTGTTTTCTTAGCTTTTTCTATCCTTACATTTGGAAAGAATTATACCCGCCGTTTCAAAGATACAGACCTTTTTGAGCAGATCTTTTCAAAGATTCTGGAAGATTGTATGAAATATAAGCTTGTAAATACAGAACAGATCTTCGTGGATGCAACACATGTAAAAGCCTGTGCAAACAGTAAAAAAATGCGTAAGCGGGTTGCACACGAACAGGCTCTCTGGTATGAAGAGGAATTAAATAAAGAGATTGAAAAAGATCGTCTGGCACATGGAAAAAAGCCATTAAAGAAAAAAGATGATAACCAGCCACCTGCATCCGGTGGAACCGGAAATGATAAGGATTCTATATCTGAAGAACTTCCTGAAGATGTGAAAACACAAAAATGCAGCATCAGCGATCCGGAAAGTGGATGGTTTCGAAAGGGTGAACATAAACACGTTTTTGCATATGCAGTAGAAACTGCTTGTGATAAACATGGCTGGATCCTTGGATATACAGTACATCCTGGTAATGAGCATGACAGTCGTACTTTTAAAGCATTATACGATAAGATATCTAAACTGAATCCGCAGATGGTAGTTGCAGATGCAGGATATAAAACTCCGGCAATCGCCCATCGGCTGTTGGAAGATGGAATTCAACCACTTTTTCCGTATAACCGTCCCAAGACCAAAAAAGGCTTTTTCGGAAAACACGAATTCGCATATGATAAATACTATGATTGTTATATATGTCCGGGAGCACATATATTGACATACAGTACAACAAACAGAAGTGGATATAAAGAGTATAAAAGCTGCGGTGAACATTGTGCTGAATGCCAATGTCTTTCAAAATGCACAGAAAGTAAGGATCATGTAAAACTGATCACACGTCATGTATGGGAAGAATATATGGAAGTGGTAGAAGACATTCGGCACACGATCGGAAACAGACAGATCTACCAGTTAAGAAAAGAAACCATAGAGCGGATCTTCGGTACAGCGAAAGAACAGCATGGATTTCGATATACACAGTATGTAGGAAAAGCACGGATGGAAATGAATGCCGGGCTTACCTTTGCATGCATGAATTTGAAAAAACTGGCAAAGATCCTGGAAAAACGAGGTTGGAACACAGTCAGATTTTTGTTGATTTTGAAGAAAATAAAAAGAAAAGAAGTTTTAAAAGAAAAATGGTGCTGGGCATAATCCCCAACACCAAGTTTGTCTACAGTCTGAGGGGAACTGCGTATGCAGTTCCCCTTGTCTTAACCTTTTACAGCTCCAACTGTGAAGCTTTCCTGAACCTGTTTGCTCAGTAATAAATATATCAATACTGTTGGCAATGTGGCAATTACCATACCGGCTCCGATAATTCCCCAGTTTGTTGAATGTTCTCCTACGAAAGACATAATTCCTACAGGAAGTGTCTTATATTTGGCATCGTCTACAAATGTATTTGCAAATAAAAGTTCATTCCATGTATTCAGAAAAGCAAAAATACAGGACGTAGCAATTCCGGGTCTTATCATAGGAAGGATAATTTTGAAAAACATATTGAAAATATTACATCCATCTATACATGCTGCTTCTTCAATCTCTCTTGGCAGAGCTTTGAAAAAGCCACCTAATATCATAACCGTCATTGGCATTGCAAATGTAATATATGGAAGCATCAGTCCCAGATATCCTCCTCTGATTCCCAGACGATCCAGTCCCTGGAACAGCGGAAGCAAAGTTGCCTGTACAGGAATCATGATTCCCAGGCTGAAAATTGCCGCTACGATACCTTTGGCTTTCCAGTACATTCTGTTGATCGCATAAGCAACCATTGATGCCAGAAGTGTTGAAACAACAACTGTCACTGCTGCATAAAAAACAGAGTTTAACAGGTATCGTAAAATTTCGCCTCCCATAAGAGCCTTAGAAAAGTTTTCCAGATGCCATACTTTCGGCAAACCTACCAAATTATTGGAATCAAATATTTCCGTATTACTTTTGAAGGAAAATGTAACCAGCCAGTAAAAAGGAAATATCTGGATAAAGGTAAATACTGCCAGAAACAGATATATTAATGTCTTTTTTATTTTCATTGCACTGATCTTCATCTGCTGCTCCTCTCAAATCATTGATGCATTTTCTTCTGACTTCTTAAAAATGAGGTTGAGCAGGAAACTGAACAGCAGACACTCAAATACGATAAAGAACGCCTGAGCACTTCCATAACCATAACGACATTTTACAAACAGATTATCATACATCAATGTTGCCGGAACCTCACTGACATGGTTAGGACCGCCACCGGTCATAACATATACCAGGTCAAATACTCGCAGAGAGCCGACAAGTGCAAAGGTAGCACAGACTTTTATCGTCGGCATTAACAGTGGAATTGTAATCTTTGTTGCTGCCTTAAATCCTGTAGCGCCATCCAGCTTTGCCGCTTCATAATATTCCGGTGAAATATTTTTAACTCCCGCATAAAGAATTACCATATGATATCCAATACTCTGCCAGATTGCAGGGATAACGGTTGTCATATAAGCTGTCTTTGGATTTACCAGCCATGCTGTATCATTTGCCATTCCCAGTGCACCCAGGATTGCATTTAAGAGACCTTCGCTGTTGAAGATCTTACACCAGAGCTGTCCGATTACCATACTGGAGATTACAACAGGGAGAAAGAATACTGTTCTGTAAAAACCTTCGCCCTTAACTCTATTTGCCAGAACAATAGCCAGAAATAATGCAATCGGAATCTGAATAAACAAAGAGCCTGCTGCCAGAATAAAGGAGTTCAAAACGGCTCGCTTGAAATATGGGTCCGTTGTAAACAGTTCTTTGTAATTCTTTAACCCTATAAAAACTTTTTGTCCAATTCCATCATAATTGAACAGTCCATAATATCCGGTAGTGAATAACGGGATAACTGCCATTACCAGAAATAAAATGAGACCTGGTGCAACGAAAACAGTAACATACCATTTATTACTTAAAAGTTTTTTCATAGTTTTATTCCTGCGCGCTGATTGCTTCCTGATGTGCAGACATGAAACTGTCTACATCAGCACTTCCTGAGAGTAAAGACTGAGCCTGTTCCAGATGAACAGCTGCCGCATTTGCACCTAAAATGCCATCCCAGTTCTGTACACCTGTTTTTACTCCATCATACAGATCCATTAATTTTACAAATGTAGGAGAAACCTTATCTGTGTCGATTTCTGTATTCCAGCATGGGAATCCTGTACCAAGTTCCAGAGCCTGTTCACCCATTTTTTCAGAGATATACATTGCAAAATCAGCAGATTCTTTCGGAGTATCTGTATTTTTGTTTACAAAGAAAGATGCACCTGCTCCACCTGCATAATCAGTAGCATCCTGCTTATCTGAAACTACAGGGAATGTAATTACTTCTACATTTTTTACAGAACTGTCTTCTGCATTATCGATTGTTCCAGCAAACCAGCTTCCGTCAAGCTGCATTGCAACTTTTCCATTAAGGAAATCTGCTGTTGCTTCTGCTTCACCATCTTCCAGCGGACTCTTTCCTAAGATTCCTTTATCATATAATTCTACAACATCTTCTGCTGCTTTCTTAAATCCATCATTTGTAAACTCTTTTTCTCCAAGAAGTGTGGACTGTACTTCAGAAGCGCCTACTTCTCTCAGTGCAAGTGACTCATACAGTGCACCTGCAAGCCATGCATCTTTTGCACCAACTGCCAGTGGTGTTACTCCGTCCAGTTTTTCAAGAGCTTCACCCGCTGTGAGCAGTTCATCATATGTCTTTGGAATTTCTACTCCCGCTTCATCAAATAAATCTTTATTGCAGAAAAGACACATCATATAACTGTCGATAGGAAGACCATATAAATTTCCATCCAGTTCAAAGTTGCTTGTAGAACCTTCTTTAATTTTGCTCTTAATGTCATCTGTTACATAATCATTTAACGGTAATACCTTATCGGCATCTGTAAACAATTTCAGTTTTCCCGGTGCCCAGTAATAAAATACATCTACACCGGAAGCACTGCTTGCGAACTCTGTAGAGATTTTTGTTTTATAGGACTCTGTATCCAGACCATGAAGTTTGATTTTAATATTGTCATGTTCTTTTTCATATTCTTTTACTGCTGCTTCAAATGCCGATGTCTGTGCGCTTTCCGGATCAGTAAACTGATGCCATACATCCAGTGTCACTGTATCATCTGCAAAAACTGTCGAAGATCCAAATGCAGTTGTTCCAACCATTGCCGCACCCATGCAGGCTGCTGTAAACTTTTTCCATTTGTTCATTCCCTTTTTTCCTCCTTTATGATCCCTGTCTGTGTAACTTATTGTTATGCTGATATTATAAAATCCAGGAGGAGTTTTCTCAATTCAGATTATTTACCTGAAAGGGTGCGATTTTTACTTTTATATTCATTTACTGTTTTTCCCGTATATTTTTTAAAGGAAGTTCCGAAATAATGAGCATCCGGCATCCCAACTGCCGCTGCTACCTCATACACCTTCAGATCCGTATTGTCAAAAAGTTCCATACTTTTTTCCACTCGTTTTCTCATAATATATTTTGTAATGCTCTCACCTGTTGTCTGTTTGAAAATACGACTGAGATAACTGGAATTTACAAAAAGATTCGAAGCGATCAGATTCAGTGACAGTTTCTCTCTGTCAAGATTCTGCTCAATATATTCCTGAGCCTTCTGTGCAACTGTATTTCCTCCCACGTTCTGCGAAACAGTCTGTATTGTTTCTTCAATCAGAGTATATAATGTCCTGCAAAATTCCTGCAGCGTATTAATACCTGAAATATTCTCCAGAATTTTTACCTGTTCCTCATTATCAAAATGTTTATTACTTTCCTTCAATACAGAAATGGTATTGTGGAAGATCAGTACTCCCAGGTTGCGAAGCTGTGAGATCATTAACGGACCGTCGAAAATATACTGTTCCAGATAATAATCAATAAATGCAACTGCCTCCTCCTGGTCACCACTTTTTACTGCAATCCTGTATCTGTCAAAATTTACAGGATATGAATGACTGATCTGCTGCATATATTCGATATAATCCTCATAGAAGATCAAAGTTTTTCTCTCATCCCGCATAGTATCTACCAGGGCTTCTTCACATTCTGAGAGAATTTTCGGGCTGTCATCTATTTTTCCATAATAACTGCTGACTGATGCAGCTACCATGCCGTCTTTACCCAGTTCGATTATCTGTTCAAATGCAGTTCCAAGCAGATCTTTAATCTCCGGAGTTTCTTCTATGACAAAGAATATCTTGTTTTTCTCCAGGAAAAAATATCCGTACTTTTTTTCACCTATGGTTTTATTCATAATTTCTAGGAGTTTCAGCAGCATGTCGTGATCTTCCAGATTCATAATAAGCAAAACTCCCCGGACTCCATTATTTTTCCACAGCTGAATCTGATATTCAGAAAGCTTTTCCACAGCTTCTTCAGATTTAATGTATCCGGTAACTATCCTTCGAAGCAGTTCCTGACAGAGGACCGGATAAATTTCCACATCTTTAGACTGCTGTTCCCGTTTCTTCAGAATCTGTTCCCGCAGTTTCATTGCCGCCGCCAGAAGTTCATCTGACTGGATCGGTTTTAGCAGAAATTCTTCCACCCCTATATGGATAGCCTCTCTGGCATATTCAAACTCCCGATACCCGGTGACAATCACAATGCGAACTGCTGGATATGTATCACGGATCCGTCTGCTTAATTCCAATCCATCTATTCTTGGCATATTAATATCTGTATATACAATATCAGGGACCTGTTTTTCCATAAGTTTCAGAGCATCTTCTGCACATTGTACATTGCCGATAATGTGAAACCCTTCAGATTCCCAGTTAACACATTTTTCTATTAATATGCCTTCATATTTTTCGTCATCTACTATCAGTATGTTAATAATGTCCTTCTCCATGATCATGCCTCTTCTTTGTATTACCCATTTACATTATAATATTCTTCTTTATATGGAAACCGTACTGAAACTTCTGTTCCTCTTCCCAGCTGACTGGATATAGATACTGCATCCTCAACCCCATAAAATAATTCGACTCTCTGTTTCACACTGTAAATTCCAAATCCTGACTTTGAATTTTTATATTCACCTTCCAATATCAGTCTGACTTTTTCTTCAGAAATTCCAACGCCATTATCTTTTATCGAAACTTCCATCATTCTGTTGTCCACCATCCTCATAGTAATCTGAAGTTCTCCCTTTCCCTCTTTCTGACGCAGGCCATGATGAACTGCATTCTCTACCAATGGCTGCAGGATCAGCTTCAACATCAATGTATCCATCAGCTTTTCATCTACCTGGTATCGAATACTGATTTCATTTTCATATCTGATGTTAATGATCGTCATATAACTTTTTACGATATCCAGTTCCTCTCTTACAGGAATCATCTGGCTGCCTCTGTTCAGACTGTTTCTGTAAAATCTCCCCAATGCCTGTGTCATCTGGAAGCTTTTATCCTGGTCCCCGATCAAAGTAAGTCCGCTGATCACATCCAGAGTATTATAAAGAAAATGCGGATTGATCTGTTCCAGAATAAGATCCAGTTCATTTTTCCGGATAATCTTCTCTTCTTCCTTGGTTCTTTCCAGCAATTCCCTGATTGAATTCAGCAGATTATTATATGTCCGTTTCAGATTGGTAATCTCATCCTCACACTCTTCATCCACTTCCATATTCTCAGGAATAGCTTTCGAATACATCATCTGTTCTTCCATTTTCTGGATTGGTCTGCTCACTGTACGGGAAATGAAAAGCCAGCACAAGATCAGCATTCCTATATTAACAAGCAGTACGATGATTGTATCGGAATAACTGATGCTTCTGGAAAAGCTGCTCAGCGGAGTCTCTATGGCTATAGTCCAGCCGTCTATCATAGACGTAATTTTTTTATATACCATGGGATTTTTACCGTTGCGTACAATCTTCGTCTCATTTTCTTTCAAAGATCCGATAATATTTTTGCTTACATCATAGTTTTCTTTTTTCTCCGGTCCGAAGATCAGGGTGTCATTCATCAGTACATAAAAGTTGGAATGCAGATTTCCGCCAACAGAGTCAAAAATCTCACGGATGGTTTTCTCATCGATATTTACCATGAGAATTCCCAGTTTGGAATAATCCGTTTTTTTCTTAATTACACGGATCATAGACAGAATGTTTCTGTTTTTGCTTTTATAGCTGACGACCCCTCCGCCATTTGTTTCGAAAATCCAGTCTCCATCTTCTTTTATAGCCTTTTCATACCAGTAGGCATCTTCTACAGAAATGTCTTTCTTCAAAACAACCTCTTCTCTGTTGCACATAAAAGAATTTCCTATATTATCATAAAATACAATAGAGGAAATATAATCTCCTGCCAGCATGATATTCGTAAGGCAGTCCTGCAGTTCTGTTCTGGTCTTGACTGTCAGATTTCCTTTGGATACTTCTTCCAGTGTGTCCTGAAACATTTTACTCCAGAACACCGCATAGGTATCCTGATTCACATGATCGATCATCAGTTCCAGATTGCTGTCGATGGCATGAAGAGTCTGCGTTGTCATTTCACCGATATGTTTCAGATTAGATTTCTGATTGCTGTATACCACTGTTCCTATGGAAATGACAGATGACAATAAAATACAGGCAAGAAACAATCCCCATATTTTTGTCTTTATTTTCATCTTTTTCAAACCCTTCATGCATCCACCTCTTTTTCTTTTTACATCAATTTTATCAATGCAACTCCATATACCGGAAGCTCAAACTCCAGCACCACTTCTTCTCCCTCTACCTTAACAGGTAATTCCTCTGTTTTCAACTCGGAAGCTTCTTTTAATTTTTGCACCTCAACCGGAAGCGGATAAGTTGGGCATCCCATTTCCTCCCATTGTTTTTTCGCATTTGCGTGAGTGTCATCGATTCTCTGGATCACTGCTTTTGTTCCTGATGCATTTTTAATATGAATCTCTACTTTTTCCTGTGATATCGGTTTGCCGATCATCTCCTGATTATAAGCCAGAATTGCAAGTCTGCCTTCTTCATCCATAACCGGGCAGATACCCACATGTCCCTGTTCTTCCACTTTCGGAAGCCTCTCTTCTCCCAATTCATGCATCAATTCAAAAGCGCGATATACAGGCTTCGGAATACCATGAATGGTCTGCAGTCCGAATCCTCCTCTGAATTCTCCCGAAACCTGTCCATGCTCTTCAAAAATATCAGAAAATGTCCAGAAAGAATATGCTTCTACATATCCATAATTGTCAATGAGAGTTTTGGTCACCAGTGCAGAGCTGTAAGGTGTATCATGGAATTCATCACCTTCATTGGCTGAAGTGTTCCATTCTGTATAATATAATGGAAGATTTCCAGCTTCATGCTTTGCAATACGTACCATCTTGGTCAACAGACCCCTGCGGTCTATTTCTTCGCTGTTTAAGCTGACTTCTTCTCCGAAGAAATTGTCCAGATGCATGTCCGCATTCCAGTTCGGATCATCTGAAGGATAATGATGTGTAGAAATGAAATCAAGTGGTACTGAATTTTTCTCACAGTAGCTGATCAGATCCGGAATCCATTCATTGTTGGCAGTGGCCGGTCCGCCTACTTTCAGATTTTTCCCTGCACTTTTTACTGCCCTGGCTGTATGCTCATATAATAGAAAATAATCTTCCTGGCTTCCTGCGAAAAAGAAATCCAGATCCGGCTCATTCCACACCTCAAAAAACCATTTTTCCATTTCTTCTATTCCATATCTGCTTTCCAGGTGCTTAAGCAGCTCAACAATTAATCCATCCCATAATTCGAAACTCTTCGGCATGGTGACATTTCCTTTGTAATAGAAACAAGTCTGATCTCCTGATGCAAATGGCGTCGGCATAAAACTCAGTTCCAAAAACGGTTTCATATCAATGCTTAATAAAAAATCAAGGATGTTATCAATATTGACAAAATTATATTCGTACTTTCCTGGTTCTACCTCCCTGACCACACTCATCTGATCATTGAAGATTCCATGAAAACGTACATACTGAAATCCCAGATCCTTCTTTGCTTTTCTCAGCATCATTCTGTAATCTTCACGCAATGCAGTATACGCATGGCATGATCCTACACATTTTTCCCAATAATGATCAAATCTGGTTTTTGGCGCATTCTGATCTACATAAAACTTTAAATTCTCCATTTTTGCCTCCTGAAAATGCATTTTATTTTTATTATAAACATGCATTTTCTCCCCATGCAATACACCCTGACTGCAAAGTCAAAATCCCAACCTATTCTGTAAAAAAATTAACCATCTATCTCCCTATGATCACTCAGTCAATACTTGTAGCCAACCAAAAAATCGAGTAGGAGGCGGTGACTAACCGCCGTCCTCTCACACCACCGTGCGTACCGTTCGGTACACGGCGATTTCAATAGTTGACGTGCACAGACTGATAGGCTGTGGCTAAATCGTAAAAGCCACTGTTTATCAGTCTTTCTTTATTCAGCGCCCAAATCACAGCTTTGTTATTACTGATATACCAATACTTTCTGCGACTGTTTGCTATTGTTGCCGCATAGTGTTCTGGAATTCCCAGTTTGACTAGATTCTTATATTTCGTCCTCGGTTTCTTCCACTGTTTCCATATACACATACGTATTCTGTGATAGAGCCATCCATTGATGTCATCTATGTTGTTCTTCATACTTGCAATTCCGTTGTAGTTAAGCCATCCCCTCGCACACACCTTGATTTTCTCAAGGCTTATTTAATTACAACTATTTTTATAGAGTTTTACCCAGTAACTCATACAGAGCTTCTGCCTCTTCTTGAGATAAAGTAATTCCTTTTCCCATTTTTTCATGTTCTGGTGCCCAGTCACGAATATCATATTTTTCTGCAGCTCCATTCCATGAAATCATATTTAATTCTTTTTTCCAACTTTGGCACTTTCTGAAAGTATTCCTATTGGGTAACAAAAAACACCGTATTTCTACGGTGCGTTCTGTCAGATATATTCTGTTTTATGATAGCAGAAAACTGGAATTCACAGTTCTTCCATCCTTCCCATCTTCAGCGCCATAACAAGAGTTCCGGCTGCCATCACAAAGACACCAATTTCAATCACATAGATGGGAAGAAGCGCCGGACCTGCCACGGCAAAGAAGTCCACGATAAAATGAATCCCATATGCAAGAACCGCTGTAAAAGCCGCTGTCCTACATTTGCCTGCCTTTACCGCCCGGTAGATCAGCAGTGACAACCCGATATGCAGAATGATGGCACTGATTCTTTCGATTCCGCTTACAAAAAAGAGTGGCGCCGGTGTTGTCCATAGGGCCGACAGCTGTGACACGGTCTGGTTTGCAGACTCAGCAGGAAGTGCCGCCAGCGTATTCTGCATGGCTCCGCTGTTGATCATCAGCATGGACACAAGATTGCTGATTCCGGAGAGTCCTCCGAGCAGAATGGCCTCCACACCGCCATGCCCGATTCCATACATCAGTGCATTTGGAAAATCCAGCCATTTCTTCATCCAGAACTTCATGGCAATCAGTCTTCCAGTCTCTTCAAAAACCGCTGCAGCCAAAGCCGCGTACACATAGTAAAGCCATGGCCTGCTCTGTGCGTTCAGTCCGCAGAACTGAATGACAAGAACATGTAGCAGCTGCTCCAACAGCATGGCAAACAGCAGATAGGTTCCTGCTCCGATAAAGAACGAAGAAATCCTTGCCTTAAGCTTCATCCTTCCTGCAATGAACAAAGCAATCGGTACCCCCATCGAGAGGACAACGGAGCAGATAACTCCCGCTATCGCCAGTCCTGATATTGTGTTCAATTCCATCTTTATACCTCCCTGATTCTTAAAAAATTCCTTTATTGTATTTGAACTGTCCATACAATATAAAGCCTAATCCAACAATAACTGCTGGAAGAATGATATAATCTATAATTATTTCACTCCAAAACGAAACAATAAAACCTAATACAAGAGATATTCCTATAATCAGCGTTCCTGTGCCGACTGTTTTTCCATACTTTGGTATATCTTCTTCCTTTACTTTTCGCCTGTTATAAGAGTGAATTGTGCTGATATTGCCTTTGATATTTACAATTCCCACAACAGATATGAACACTCCCAAAATCAACATTATAATATTTTCCATAATGACCTCCTAAAAATAAAATAGTTCCTCAAATTTTTTGTCCAATGCAATACAAAGAATTAGAGCCAATTTTGCAGTTGGATTAAACTGTCCTGTTTCAATAGAACTAATGGTATTTCTTGATACCCCTACCATTTCTGCAAGCTGAGCTTGAGAAAGATTTGCTTCTGTGCGAACTTCCTTTAAGTGATTTTTCAGTTGTAATTGTTCTTTCATATTCTCACCTCTAAAAGATGGCTAACAAATCCAACAAATGCCAAAATGGAAAACACAAAAAACAGAACAGTCAAGACCAAATCGCTCTTTCGCTTCATTTTGATAAAACGAACTAACCATTGTGTTGCAATAATGCTGAAGTATATAACCCACGGACTGTAAATCATAGTATGAGCAAGCACAGAAGATAACAGCGAAAGCAAACAACACACTAAAGCACCAACTCTGCTTGCGTGACTTCCGGCTTGATATACCACTTCCATTTCAGCCAAGTCCTTATTGCGATGTTCTTTTCTGCTTGCATTTAAGATTTCGTCCTTTTTCATAAAAACACCTCCATGCCAAGTTTTCTTTGCATATTTTAATTATACACATACCAAGTTTTCTTGTCAATAGAGTCATAAAAAAGTTACAACCGATATAAGAGATAACTTTTCTACCACTTCGATTATACTCACGACTTAATGACTTCTTGAATACTTGCCGAAAAAGAAAAACTGCCATCGGTTTGACAGCAGTTCTTCTTCGGTTGGTATCCGTTAGGAATACACAATATCATTCAATACAATCTCATCGGCACAGGCTCGAATGTTATTCATCAATCCTATCCATCTCATCATATCCGTTGCTTTCAGTTCTTCCGTTACACCCTGCTTAAACGCTAGTTTTTGCATAACCATCTGCATCCGTTGTGACGGTTGCTACCAGTGCATCCTTTGCAAAATACAGAGTTCTCTGTCCATCTGCATCTACCTGATGATCGGCAGTATAAATATCCTCTGCCGCATAGACTTCAAATTCAGCACCTGCAAGTCCAGCCATTTCATACTGGAAGTCCTTATCAAATCCCTTTAACACTTCACCCTGTTTATAGATCTTTAACTGACCTTTGACCGGGGCATTGGTATATTCCACATCAATGACTGCATCTCCTGTGACAGGATCGGTCAGATAAGCAGTATCTGTATCAACTGCAACTGTCACATAGTTTTTGGATATTGTGTACCCATCGGGTGCCGTCACTTCCTCAATCCGGTAGTTACCAGGTTTCAGATTCTTTGGCAGTACCAGGTATCCTTCCTCATTTGTGAAATAAGATTTGTGCACCGTTGGCTTTGGATAGGATGTTGTCTGTTCCACATATTTCTGATTATCCAGGTCATATACCTTGAACTCAGTATTGGCCAGAAGTACAGATTTCTGTGTTTCAGCATCCTTTTTGATGATCTTTAATTTTGCTTTGAATTCCTTATCCAGAAGTACTCTCCATGTCTGTGGTGTATCCGGATGATTCTCTGTGATCTTCACTACAAAATCATCGACCGGTGCATAGTTGTGTTTGCTTGTGGTTTCTCTCACCACATAAGTTCCATATGGAAGCGGAATCGATCTTGCATATCCTTTTTCATCGGTAAACATTTCTGTCTGTCCATCTGCAGTCAGTACAACCGGTCTGGCTGAATCAAAATCATAACTTCCATCTGCCTTTACTTTCAGATCACTGACAAGCCATGCTGAAAAACCAACTCCCTTAAGAAGATCTGCATCGGTTTTTCCATTGTTTGCTGCCTTAATGATCTGGAATGGCTGTTTGACGACAGTTTCTTTACATACAGAAGTTCTTTCTACTGTCGGAACAGTAGCACCTTCGTAAGTACAGTCCACATCATGTTCTGTCGGATCCAGTACGTATCCCACCGGAGCACTAAGCTCTTTCAGATAATACTTTCCAAGATAGAGATCCGATACAGAAGCTTCGCCATTCTTATCCGTTGTCAGGGATGTGATCAGGGTGTCTTTCTTATAGATTGTTCCGGTTCTTCCATCCGGATGAACAATGTCTTCCCTTGCATAAAGACCATATACCGCACCTTCCAGTGTTGCATCACCCTGGGCTTCATTGCCTGTCTCAGCATCCTGTTTTGCAATGTTGAGCTTTGCATTTACTCGTTTGTCCGTTACATTTTTAGTCGTTGTCTTTCCGATAGCAAGAGTCACATTATAAGACTTTGTATCGATCTGATACCCTGTTGGAACAGAGATTTCTTTCAGATAAACAACTTCCTGTGTCTTTTCCATTGTGAGCTGTGAAGCACCATTCTGATCAGTTGCAGGCATCTCTGCAATCAGCTTTGTACATGCAGCATCGGAATAGATCCCGTACACTGCACCAGCCAGTGCGTTGCCTGTATCCTGGTCTTTCTTTACAATGGATACCTTGCATTCTTTTGTCCAGGTTACTTTAAAATCCACATATTTCTCATTTCCGACACCTTCACCGAAAACAAGAGCCAGGTCCTGTGTTCCAGATCCTGTTACAATCTTGTAAGCAGAGTATTCTTTATCAATGCTTCCCTTCATCCGAGAAGAAAATGTAGCACTGACGCTCTCTGCCTGATCAAGTGGTGCTGTCAGATAAAACTGTGTACCTCCACTGATTTCTACACTTGCTCCTGCAGCACTGGTTTTACCGGTTGTCACATTTACAAGCTTTACACCGCTTGGCAACTTAAATGTGATTGTCTGCAGTTTATCTGCTTTGAATGTGATCACGCTTGTTCGCTGGCTGTTTCCTTCCACATAAGCCTTTACATTAGATTCGGAAAAGCTCATATCTACAGACGGAATGTCCGGCATATTTACACAATAATTGTAAAGCTCCATTGCCAGGTTCTTTCCTGTTGCATTAGTTCCGGATGCCCAGTCACTGGATCCATTTGCATAAGCTGCTGCAAGATGGGTAATGATGAATCTCTTTCCTGCCGGAAAATCCGGATGTTTCTCATCGAAGAAACCATTCTCATCACTTGCTTTTGTTCCGTAATAGCAGACCTTTGCAAGTGTCTTTCCATCGGCAAGTTTCTGGATTGTATAAGTTCCATTTCCCGGTCCTTTTTTCGATGGTTCAACACAGTATGCTGTCGCATTAATGCTTCCCCATTTCACATAATATGGACAAGTCAGATACGAACCTAATCCATAGTCTGCATAATAGTACCAGGAACCCGCTGTAACAGTGACTGATTTTGTTCCTGTCTCACCAGAAGCAAGCATCATTGGCATATCGAAAGTAATACTTTCACCTGCTTCAAGATCTGCAAGAGCAACTTCCTGGTCAACAGCTTCCTGCATAACCTCTGAGAGTGTGATCCCTGTTTCCGGATCAACGGTCTCCTGATTCTCCGTTGCTTCGATCTCTGCATCAAATTCTTTTTCTGTCAGTTCTGTTTTGCTCTCCGTTTTAGCATCACCAGTTTCCTCTGTAGACGAGCCAGCCTCAGAATCCTCTGTTTCTGTCTCATCGGAAGAACCAGCATCCTGATCAGAAGAACTTTCTGACTGCGAATCTTTCTGCTGATCCGCTTCTTTTACTACGATCTTTCGATTGATCTGGTAGGTTGGGTGATCCGTTGTCTGTGGTTCTACATAATAGACTGCCTTATAGGAATTGGCATAATCGGTAGAAAAGTCATTCCCGTCCGTATCTTTTGCTTCCTGAAATGTAACTTTTACTTTGCTGTCATCCTGGATCGTAAGACCGGTATAATCACTCTTTACATCGAAATTGTCTCCAACCTTGATCTCATAATCCTTTGCAGTTACCACTTCATCTTCATCCAGCTGATCCTTGATCTCCTCATAATACGGAATCTTTTTTACAGATCCGGCATCATCAGAAGCATAGGCAACTGCGGGAGAGAGTACCGTCGATAGAACCGTTACTGCAGTCAATAAACCGGACATCACCCTGCGTGCTTTCTTTTTCACGTTCATTCTCTTAAATCCTTCCTTTCTGATTTTTTGTATATGATTATCTGTTCGTGTCTGCGTATTATCTTTTATACGAAGATGATCGCCTCCTTTCCTGAAATTTGCGTAATTGGTTCTGAAATCAACCATAGTCAACAGAATGCCCTCAATCGCCAGTTTCCGGTTCAGCCTTTTCTTTACTGTAAGAATAGTCTTGATCAGCTGCTGAAGTCCTTTCACCGGCAGATATGCGGCCTGTACAGGTATCAGCACGGAATCGGAAGAGACCAGTGCATTGATTGTCATCATACCAAGGCTCGGCATACAGTCGATCAGGATATAATCGTATCGGCATCTTATCGCATCGATATATTCTTTCATGATCATTTCCCTGCTCATGACATTTCCCATCGTTACTTCCAGGGCAGAAAGCTCAATATTTGCCGGAAGTAGATCTACATTTTCCTGGTGATGTAAGATACCATCTTCCAGAGAGATTTCTTCTTCGTTAATGACATCCATCATGATCGTTGCCAGTGTGATGCGAAGATCATCCGGTTCCTCATATCCAAGACTTGCTGTTAAACTTCCCTGTGGATCCGCGTCGATCAGCAACACTTTCTTACCTTCTCTTGCCAGTCCAATGCCTACATTTACGGTTGTGGTGGTCTTTCCGACGCCACCTTTCTGGTTTACTACGGATATAACTTTACACATGATTTCTTCCTCCTTTAACTTTCCCATGATTCTTTTTTCCATAATTTCAACAGTGCCAGTATTTCCCGTTTCATCATTGCCGGTGTATAGGAATTTGGAAAATACTTGTGTAACTGCTCGTTCGTGAAAGCCACTCTTGTGATTTCACCCTTTTTAACCTCACACATGATTTCTTCCATCTTTTCCAGTGACAACTGCTTTTCTTTACTCAGTTGCCGGATCCTCTGGGCCTGTGAGAGTGACGGGATTGCCTGTGCATACTCCATTGCTACAAGCAGTTCCTTTTGCTCTTTTTCACTTAATGCAGCTATCTCTACAGCCGGACAAAAAGAAATAATCTCATCATCCAGTTTCTGCAGCATTTCCGGTATAAGCTTTGTCAGTGATATATAACGCTGCACTTGTTTTGGACTATCTCCACAATCCTCACTGATGATTTCTATTGCCCGCTTTCTTGGTGTTTTGTGGTCAACTTGGCTCTTTTTTCGACCACTTTTTCTTTTTAATACGTCATTCTTCAGTTTGTAAGCAAAAGCTTTTTCACTGTAGCTAATCCGTTCTCTGTGAAGATTGGAATCTACCATGCTCAAGATGGAATCATCTTCACTTAATACCCGAATGATTACCGGTACTTTACGGTATCCCAGTTTCTCCGCAGCATGTTTTCTTCTGTGACCGGATATGATCTCATAGTATCCATCCGGTACTGGTCTGACGATTAGCGGATTTAAAATTCCATACTTCTCAATGCTTTCCTGCAAAAGAAACATTTCCTTATCATCTTTTACCTGAAACGGATGCTCTTTGAACGGACGAAGACGCTCAATCTCAATTTCTATGATTCTTTCTTCGTTTTCTCCTGATTGTCTGTTTGGCTCAGTCATCTTGACTCCTTTCCTCCAGGATTCAGGAAATAAAAAATGCCTGCCTGGAACTTTTATAGATAGTAAAGTTCCAAACAGACATTGCTGTTTGACCATTAGCTGTAGCTAATAGAATTGAATACTGTTTCAGCTAATTCATGTTTGCAAGTTTGGGAGAGATTGTTTCTTTTCCCGCCTTTTCTCTGATTTACATCCCCGAATAAGGGGTGACAACAGAGCGGAACCCAAATGTTAGCTGAACTTCCTAAAACCCATGTTTGCAAACCGGTAATTTTGATTAGCTGTCAGCTAACAAAAATCGGATTGCGTTAGCTGGAAATTGATCATTTTGAATGGAATTTTGTGTCACGAACGTGATTAGAAAATAACAAAAGCGTTCGTTGTCAGCTAATCCAGCTAACATTTTCGAACGCTTTGAAGCCCGTCGCCAAGAGGATTTGAACCTCCGACCCCTCGCTTAGGAGAGCTCCAACCTATTGTCACTCTCTGTCAATCTGAGGTAAGGTAAACCCATATGGGACACTATTAAAAACTGTTTCCGATTCAATTTGAGTTATTCTGAATACCCCCTATGTCAAGCTCTGTAAAGCTCTGAAAGTTAGCTGATTGTTTGCTCCAGCTAATAATCGGGGAATGCCTTGATATTACCATCGACATCTGTTATATGACCACCATGCTTCGTACGTTCGATCATGGTAAACAGTATTCAATTAAACTTCCTATCAAAAGCACAAGATATTTTCTTGTCTACAATTAATATACCGCATACGAGACGGTTTGTCCATGCGTTTTTGACTGGCAAATTTTATTCATTAAAAATTTCTGTAACCTTTTCTGTAACGGAATCGAAGAACTTCTAAAAGTCTTTTCTGTTCATCTACATTGGCTTCGAGAAATAATTCCTGTCTGCCTTGTGTTCGTGTATGCTACCAACTATTTGAATTTAAAGATTCATTTATTGATTCATTTATTGATTCATTTGAAGCTTTATTTGTATTATTATTCCGATACTTATTTCTTATATCGTTGCGAATCGTTTTTTCACTAAAATTACACTATTTTTTCACTATTTTTCATTACTTCATCGTCTTCGCCAGTGAATTGAGCAATGCCCGCATCTCTGGATTTGCCAACACTTTTGCCAGAAGTTCCGGATCGATTTCATCAGCAACAGTTGCATTATTATTTTCCTGCTGTACATGCATCTGTGGATCCAGATTCTTTTTCTCATAAAATGCTTCTTCAAAAAGCTCTGCATTTTTCCTTCGGTCATCATCCAGAATATGAGAGTACACATCCGTAACCATATTGACCTGAGCATGGCCGGAATCACCCTGTACCGCTTTGATGTCTCCACCATTCAGTTTCAGCTTATAAGTAACACTGCTATGACGAAAACTGTGAAATACAACCGGTGGGAGATTATAGTCTTCAATTAGTTTCTTTAACGGACCACGAATTGCTCCATCACCTAGAGGAAGCCCAAAGGTACTTGCCATAACCAGATTATAGTCCATATATTCATCACCCAGGATTTCTTTCATTTCATCCTGTTCCGCTTTCCATTCTACAAGCATATTAGCAACACTTTTCGGTAAGAAAATTTTACGTACACTGCTTTCTGTCTTCGGTGTTTTCAAAATACGTACCGTAGAATTCTTCTTATGATTTGTCGGGAATACCAACAACACATCTTTTCCATCCAGTGCATTCAAAGATTCTTTTCTTATACGCTGTGATTCTTTATTAATAAAGACATATGCACGATTTTCTTCAATTGCCTCAGGAGAGATATCTACACAATCCCAGGTAAGACCAAGCAGCTCTCCAAGTCGTAAGGAGCATGAAAACGATAGATTAATTGCGAGCTTTAATCGTTCATCTTCACAGACACTAAGCGCATACATCAATGTATCCGCTGTCCAGATGTCTCTTTTTTGTGATTTATGTTTTGGCACAGTCGCATGAGTGCAGGGATTCTTCTCCATCAATTCCCATTTCACTGCCTGCTCAAAACAGTTCCTAAGCAGCTTATTAACATCCCTGACTGTACTGGATGATACAAATTCATTTCTACTTGTTTTATTTAATGGATTGATAACAGCACGCCTCTTCAAAAGACTCTGATAATATCTTTCGATGAATCGGGTATTGATCTCTGACAGCTTTGCATCACCAATGACTGGAAGGATATAGTTATTGATAAGAGAGACATTTCCTTCATATGTAGAAAGTGCCCAGTTTTCTTTTCCATACAATGCAACATATTCTGTAATAAGCTCATCCAGTGTTTTGCATTTACGAACGACAAATGATCCCATCTCTTTTTTATATTCAATTTCTTTTTTTCTTCTCTTTGCTTCGGCTTTTGTTTCATAGGTTTCCCATTTCTGTTTCCTCTCACCTTTTTCATTCGTATAAGAATAGATTACATTGAATTTTCCGTTTCGTTCTCTTATTGATGCCATATTATTGCATGCTCCTTTCCAAATCTCTTTGTTCCATCCAGTCTTCAAATTCATCCCGACGGATCCTAACTCGACTGCCAACTTTTATTACTGTGAACTTTCCTTTATCCGCCCACTTGTTGATC